>JASFFF010000155.1:0-8204 GCA_050124445.1 Desulfosarcina sp. | reverse complement strand
TTGACAATGTTGCCGATATAAACCGATTCCCGGGTGAGTCCCATGGCGGCGATAATCTTGGTCAGCAGTTGACCGGCGGCGCCAACAAAGGGTTGACCGCATCGATCTTCATCCACGCCCGGTCCCTCCCCTACGAATACCAGCTGTGCGGTGGGACTTCCCTCTCCGAACACAATATGGGTCCGCGATGCGCACAGGGTGCAGCGGGTGCAGTCGCCCAGGTCCCTGCGGATGCCTGCCAGCGTTTCATTGCCGCCGGCGATAGCGGCTCGTTTCAACCCCAAGCCATTTAGGATTTCCAGGCTCTCGGGTCGACAGTCGAATCCGCTGCACCCATTGGCTTTAAGATAACACAGGCAATTGCGGATGTCCCGGATGATTTGATAGACGGTGGTGTCAGGGGTCATGTCGATCTTTCCGAGCACGATGATGGCAAGCGGATCGCGGGTCATCAAGGCCGGTGGTCCAGCCCGAACTATCGGTGAAATCGAAACAGCATTGTGCCAAAATGAAAACAGGCGTCATTTTCACCGTGACGTGCCTTGCCCATGGACGCCTCTATCCGGTGCAATATCCGGGTTAGCCGATCCGTTCAACCACTCGGTCGAGGATCAGATGGGCCAGGTCATCCTTGTGCATCACATTTAGGTCCTCTTTGCGGCCATCGGTAAAAAAAAGGGTCATTCGGTTGGTGTCGGAGGTGAATCCGGAGTCGGCTGGCCCGATGAGATTGGCGGCAATCATATCCAGATGCTTTTCCTGGAGTTTTTGTTGGGCGTACGTCTCCATGTCTCGGGTCTCTGCAGCAAACCCGACCACGACCTGGTGCCCCTTGCGCTGCCCAACGGTTTTCAAGATGTCGGTGGTGCGCTCCAGGTTCAATTGAAGCGTATCGGCTTCTTTTTTAATCTTATGCGGTTCGGTCCGGATGGGGCGGTAGTCGGAAACGGCCGCGACCTTGACGATCACCTGGGACTGTTGCTGGCGGGCGAGAACAGCTTCGGCCATCTCCTCTGCCGTTTCAACGGGGACCAGTTGCACATTCAGGGGCGGATCCAGACATACCGGGCCACTGATCAGCGTCACCGCGGCGCCCCGATATTCAGCCGCACGGGCAATGGCGTATCCCATTTTTCCCGATGATGGATTGCTGATAAAGCGCACCGGGTCGATGGCTTCCCGGGTCGGACCGGCGGTGACCAGGACATGTTTGCCGGCAAGGTCTTTCTTGGTCAGGCAACTGGCCAGCCGATCAACAATCTCGGCCGGCTCGGGCAGGCGGCCCGGTCCGGTGGTGCCGCAGGCCAGCGCTCCTTCACCCGGTGCCAATACATGGCAGCCATCTGCTTTCAGTTGATCGAGGTTGCGCCGATGGGCCGGGTGCTCGAACATGTTTGAATTCATGGAGGGGCAGATCATCACCGGGCAGGTGACGGCAAGCATGAAGGTGCTCAAGGCATCGTCGGCGAGACCATGGGCCAGCTTGGCCACCATGTTGGCCGTGGCGGGAGCAATGACCACGCCATGGGCTGCTTCGGCCCAGGCGATATGACGGATGGCGGCGTCATCCGTATCGGCAAATAGATCCGTGCATACCTGGTTTTCCGACAATACTTCAAAGGTCATGGGTGTCACAAAACGGGCGGCGCTGCTGGTCATCATCACGCGCACCCGCGCCCCCAGCTTCACCAGTCGCCTGAGCAGTTCCACACTCTTGTAGGCGGCGATCCCGCCACAAACGCCCAGGACGATATGCTTGTCATGCAAGATGGATTTTCTCATTATCCTTAAACCGACCCGTTGGACGGATCACTTGAGCAGTTCAGGAGCAGACCGAATACCACGATCAATCCGACATATCTCGAAATCAATCCAGGCAACACCCGCATCTTTAATAGTAGGCTGGATGCCCAACTCGGGATGATCTATCGATCTGCACGGCCCAGCGGCAGGCGTATCCGCTGAAGCCCGCGAAGTGCATTGCAACGCAGCATCATGCCGACCCATTGTTCGACGAGATCTGAGACCGGCGGCCATTGCTCGGGTACAGGCGGCAACTTGGCCAGGACGTCGTCCAAGGCCTGCTGCAGGTCTGTGCGGTCCGGGTTCTTGTCCAACAGGTAGCGGTATATTCGAACCGCAACATCGTAGTGTCCCTGATCGGCATAAACGCGGGCCATGGTCGCCGTATAGAAGGTGGTATCCCCGTTACTGTCCATTCGCTTGCCTCTGGTCCTTATCACGGTATCGCAAAATGATAACATCTTTCTTGCCGACCATGCCCAGTTCATTGCGTGCGACGCTCTCAATGTAGACGGGATCGCTTTTCAACCGCCCGATGGTACGGTACAGGCGGGCGTTTTCCATGGCAAGGGCGCGGTTTTGATCGGCCAGGGCCTGTTCCCGGTCCCGCAGGCGGGAAAGCTCAACCAGCCCGTTGTCTCCAAAGACACTCAACAGCGCCAAATTGAACAAGATTGCCGCCGCACCGGCAAGCAACCATTTTTGGCTCAGGCTCACGATCGGTTCAGACTCCGTTTAATCAATCCCGTCATCTTCTGCCATTCCGGAATCTTCAGCAGCCAGGCGGACATGCAAAACACACCCACGCCGCCGCCGATGACTGCCAGCAGATGCAGGCCGGCACTTGCCATGGCATGGGCCGCCAGCAAGCGGTAGGAGAGGACGACAAACAGGGCCATCATGCCGGATGCTGTCATCGTTTTCAGACAGCTGGAAAAGATGATCCGCCAGCGGATGACCCCCAGTCTTTTTCTCAGTACGTAAAGCAGCAGGGCCAGGTTCACCATTGAAGCCAGCGCAGTTGCCAGGGCCAATCCGCAATGGCCCATGGGCCCCATGAGGGCCATGCCCAACAAGATGTTGGCGGCAATGGAAAACGTGGCGCTGATCACCGGGGTCCGAGTGTCCTGCATGGCATAAAAGGTCGAGACCACGATTCGTACCGCAGAAAAAGCCCATAGTCCCAAAGCATAGTACAAAAGCGCGTCCGAGGTCAATCGAGTGGTCTGGATATCGAAGGCGCCACGCTGAAACAACAGGGCCACAATGGGCTCCCTGAGCAGGATGAGCCCGGCCATGGCCGGGATGGTCAGAAACAAAACCAGACTCATGGCATGGCCGAAGGTATCCCCCATGCTGACATGATCGCCACTGGCCGCCTGACGCGACAGGCTGGGCAGCACCGCCGTGGCCGCCGCTTGGGCGAATATACCCAGCGGAAATTGAACCAGCCGGTCGGCATAATAGAGGTAGGAGACACTGCCTTCGGGAAGCAGGGACGCCAGTAGCGTTCCAACTAAGATATTGATCTGATAGACCGCGGCACCAAAAATGGTGGGCAGCATGAGGATGCCGACACGCTTCATGTGCGGATGCCACAGTCCCGAGCGCTTCCAAAACCGTACGCCGTACGTCACCAGAAAGGGCAGCTGCAGGGCCAGCTGCAATATCCCACCCAGCAGTACCCCGGCGGCCAATCCAAACACGCGAACGGTTTGTGAGTCGGAAAAACGGGATACCGTAAACACAGCCCCGATCATGGCCAGGTTCAACAGCACCGGCGCCATGGCCGGGGCGGCAAAATGCCCCAGAACATTCAGTATTCCCATGCACAAGGCCACCAGCCCGATGAGAATCACGTAGGGGAACATGATGCGGGTGAGCAGCACGGTCAGGGCCATTTTCTCGGGGGGATCGGCAAATCCTGGAGCAACCACGTGGATAATGATGGGTGCGGTAACCACGCCGACAATCGTGATTGCCGCCAGGCATACCAGCAGCAATTTCAAGGAACTGACCGCCAGACGCATGGCGTCCTTCCGGCCCTCATTGGCGATGGTCTCGGTGAATACAGGCACAAAAGCCAGGCTCAATGAGCCTTCGCCGAAGAGCCGACGCAGCAGGTTGGGAATGCGGAAGGCGGCGATAAAGGCATCTGCCGCCATCCCGGCCCCGAAAAAAGAGGCCAGAACCATATCCCTGACGTAGCCAAATATTCGGCTGACCAGGGTGGCCACACCCACCACGCCGGCGGCCCGGGTAACGTTGCGGTTCTCGTTGGTTGCCTGTTCGGTGGTGCCCAAATTCATAGGCTTTCGGTTTTCGCTTGAAGTCACAATAACCCTTGACTTGCCAAAATATTTTGGCTATCAGGAAGTTTTGTGTTTTCCCAATTAATTTCCGAAAGGAGCAACAGAAGGTGGCCAATCATAAATCAGCATTGAAACGTGCCGGCCAGAACGAGCGCCGGCGCTTGAGGAACAAAGCGGTTCAAACCCGGGTAAAAAATGTCGTCAAAGATGTGCGCCTCGCCGTCGCCCAGGAATCGGGGAATGTTGTCGATCCGCTTAAGGCAGCTCAATCCGCCATAGACAAGGCGGCCAAAAAGGGGGTGCTGCACAAAAAGACCGCATCTCGAAAAATCTCCCGCCTTGCCAGACAGGCCAACGCCCAATAGGGCAGCACGGCCATAGTACGCATATCGCCGCAATGACCGGCGGCGCCCGCCGCCGGTTGGGTCGGTCCTGCGATCGCGCCGAACCCGGCGCATCAAAAATCATCCGTCAGCCGGTTGAAAGCCGATTCTGCCAGCTTCTGCGATACGAAAGCGATCGCTTCAGCCTTATTTAGATCCGTGGCCGCCTTGTCTCCGGCCACCACCGAATAGGCTTGGCGCTCGACAATATCGCCCGAGGACCAAAGCAGGCGTCCATCGGGAGATTCCAACTGCAGGCGCAAGGTGGCGGTTACGCGGCGCTCCACGGCTTGAGCCACACTGGCACGGGCAATGTTCTCCACTGACAGGCTGGCAATGGTACCGGACAGGATGCCATCCGCCGACAACCGGTCTTGAACCAAGCTCGCTTTACGTTTGCGGGTGAATTCAAAGATCAGATCATTGGTGACGGTGTTTTCCACGCCGGTTTCTGCCGAGCGGTTCTCCAGGATGGTGATAAAAATTCGTGTGACGCCAGCCGGATAGCTGCCGCTGCCGGCAAAATGGTATCCGCACCCGGAAAGCCACGCCGCCAACAGGACGGTCCCGATTACAAATAACGCCTCGTGCCTCATTAAAAACCCGTCAAGCCCAGCTTAGACGACAATATTCACCAGCTTGTTCTTTACCGTGATGACCTTTTTTACCGCCTTACCGTCGATAAAGCGCGCAATGCGCTCATCGGCCAGTGCGGTTGCCTTCAATTCAGCCTCGTCGGCATCCGCAGCGGCCGAAAAACGGCTGCGCAACTTACCGTTGACCTGAACCACGACCTCCACCTCGTCTCTGGCCGTGGCGGCTTCATCGAATGTCGGCCATGAACTGAGCAGTACGCTTTGTTGGTGCCCTAAGGATTCCCACAGCTCTTCGCAAAAATGGGGCACGATGGGTGAAAGCAAAAGAATCGTCGTCTCCATGGCAAAGCGCATAATGGCCTTGTCGCCATCATCCGCAGCGTCGCCGTCTACTGACTGCATGGTGTTGACCAATTCCATGACCGCACTGATGACCGTGTTGAAGTGAAAGCGCGCTTCAATATCTTGGGTGACCCGTTTGATGGTTGCATGGGTTTTTCGGTAAAGTTCTTTTTGGGACGGCCCACGCCTCTGGATGTCGTGCGGCAGTGGTTGGCCATCCGTTAGCTGGGGCAGCCAGCGTTCGGCCAATCGCCAGACCCGCTGAAGGAAGCGATAGCTGCCTTCCACACCCTGATCGCTCCATTCCAGATCCCGCTCGGGTGGTGCGGCAAAAAGGCAAAACAGCCGCGTGGTGTCGGCACCGTACTGGTCAAGCAACAGGTTGGGGTCGATGACGTTCTTTTTCGATTTGGACATCTTTTCCACCCGGCCAAGGGTGACCGGCTGGCCGCACTGCCGACAAGAACGCCCGGATTCGCTGTCACCGGCCACCTGATTGGGGAACAGGAAACCATGCTGGGGACAAGATGTTGTCTCCTTGCAGACCATCCCCTGGGTGAGCAACCGGGTGAAGGGTTCCTTAAAGGTCACCAATCCCAAGGAATTCAGCACGCGGGTGAAATAGCGCGAGTAGAGCAGATGTAAAATTGCGTGCTCGACACCACCGATGTATTGGTCCACAGGCATCCAGTAGTCAACTGCTTCGCTATCGAACATGGCCGAGTCAAACCGGGGACTGCAGTAGCGTTCAAAATACCAGGACGATTCCACGAAGGTGTCCATGGTGTCTGTCTCACGCCGGGCATCCGCGTTTCCGCAGCCGGGGCAACGTGTCTTGACGAATTCGGCCAGGGTCGGCAGCGGTGAACGCCCGCCCTCGAGCATATCGACGTTTTCCGGCAGCACGATGGGCAGATCGTCCTCGGGCACGGGTACCACGCCGCACGTTTCGCAATGTATCATGGGAATCGGCGCACCCCAGTATCGCTGCCGGGAGATACCCCAATCGCGAAGCCGGAAGCTGACCGTCTTTTTGCCGATGTCTTTTTGCTCCATGAATGCAGCGATCGCCTCCATGGCCTGCCGGTTGCCCATGCCGTTGAATTCGCCGGAGTTAATCATGCGGCCATCGCCGGTGTAGGCCTCAGCCATAATTTCCCCATCCAACGAATCGTCTTCGGGGTTGACCACCACGACCACGGGCAGGTTGTATTTTCTGGCAAAATCGAGATCGCGCTGATCATGGGCCGGCACCGACATGACAGCGCCGGTGCCATATTCCATGAGGGCAAAATTGGCCGTATAGATCGGCATCCGTCGGCCATTCATGGGGTTGATGCAGTAGGCGCCGGTGAAGACACCCTCTTTTTCGTAGGATTCAATGGCCTTGCTGGAGCGGTCCTGCAGCGAGATGCGGTCGACAAAGGCGCCGACGGCAGCCTCCTGGTCGGTCCCGGCCGATAGCTGCGAAACCAGCGGATGTTCCGGTGCCAGACACATAAAGGTGGCTCCGAAGACGGTGTCCTGACGCGTGGTAAAGACACTGATCAACGCCTGGCTGTCCGCCACGGGAAAACGGATCTCCGCGCCAATACTCTTGCCGATCCAGTTACGCTGCATGGTGGTTACCTTGTCCGGCCATCCAGGCAGCAAGTCGCAGTGCACCAGCAGGTCTTCGGCGAAGTCGGTAATCTTGAAAAACCACTGCCACAACTTCTTCTGGCGCACCGCCTGGCCACAGCGCCAGCACATGCCAGCCTCGACCTGCTCGTTGGCCAGGACCGTCTGACACGGATCGCACCAGTTGACATAGGACTCTTTGCGGTAAGCCATACCCCGCTCGACCATCCTTAAAAACAGCCACTGTTCCCAGCGATAGTATTCGGGCCGGCAGGTTGCCAATTCACGATCCCAGTCGTAGGAGAAGCCCAGCCGTTTAAGCTGGTCGCGCATGGCGTCGATATTCTCATAGGTCCACTTGGCCGGATGGCTGTTGTTGGCGATGGCCGCATTTTCCGCCGGCATGCCGAAGGCATCCCAGCCCATGGGATGAAGTACATTGAAACCGCGCATACGCTTGTAGCGGGCCACCACGTCGCCGATGGTGTAATTTCTCACATGCCCCATGTGGATTTTTCCGGACGGGTATGGAAACATTTCCAACAGGTAGTATTTTTTCTGGCCGGGCACCTCGACAACATTGAACAGCTTGTCACGCTGCCAGCGCTTCTGCCATTTGGTTTCAATTGTCTGGGGATGATACCGTGAATCCATCAATCTTCCTATCTTCTTGCCAACATTGTCGATTGCAACGCCGGGGGCAGCGTGCACCCTCATGCCATAAAGCCCGCTAAAGATCAAGAACGTTAAGTTGGTTCAGGCGCATTGCGAACCGCCCGCGGACATGCGCACGACGCCGCTGAATAGTTGAGGGACGGATCAACGGCGATGCTTTTTGAAAATGAGGCAAAAATGTCGTTGACTTGAGCGTAACAAATCCTTATTTATACAAATTTAATCCCATCAACACCATAACCAAGGAAAACAAGCGTCCACGAATGACCACTAAAATTCTCATCAATGCGGTGGATCCGGAAGAGGTTCGACTCGCCATCGTCAAGGACAGCCGCCTGGAAGAATTCCACATCGAAACAGCGGCGCGGGAGATCATGCACAGCAGCATTTACAAGGGCGTGGTCACCCGTATCGAACCCAGCCTGCAGGCAGCCTTCGTTGATTTCGGCGCTGAGCGGCACGGGTTTTTGCAA
>JASFFF010000154.1:0-8226 GCA_050124445.1 Desulfosarcina sp. | reverse complement strand
TGGGTCTTGGTATCGCGAGGGTTATGCCCGGTGGTATGGACGGTGAAGATGGGGAACATGCAGCTGTCCCAATTTTTCATGCGCAGGCCCGACTTGCCGTGGATCTCGTCTTGTATATCGAAACACCAGCAGGTGGGACAGGTGAAGGTGCAGGTGCCGCAGTTCAGACAAGCAAAGGCCAGGTCATCCCAGAAAGGGGCCCCGTGAAGTTCCAGTAAATCGGTATCGGCCAAGTTGTCGGTTTGTACCGCGGATGCGATCCGTTTCTCTGCGGCCATCCTGCCGTCATCGAACGCAGCTGCATCTTCTGCGGCTGTATGCCAGCCGGCGGCGTCGGCAAAGGCCTGCCCCTTGTCCGTGAGAATCTTGGCCAGATAGGCATCACCTTGCTCCATGACCAACATGTCCAGCCCCTCTTCGTGGTAGGGGCCGCACCCGGCGGTGGTGCAAAAGCAGGTGGACAACGGGGTGTCGCAGGCCATACCGATGAAGGTGGTCGCCTGGTAAGCCTCAAGCCAATAGGGGTCTTTGACATCCGGGGTATCGAAGTTCCGTTTTACCAGCAATGTGGATTTGGCGTCACAGGGCCGGATGCCGATCACTGCACGGGGTGTTTCATCCTTGGGTACCACTTTCATGATGTGGTGGTCGTCTTGGGTCTCGTCCAGCGAACACGCCAGCATCACTTCGGATTGGGGGAACAGCAGCGCTTTGGGCGACAGACGGGTGTTGATCAAATCAAAATCGGGCATCTGGCCCTTTTCCAATTCCTTGAATTGGTGGTAATCGTTTTCCTTGACCGGGCCGAACAGCCGGTAGGTGTCGGCGGCGGCAGCCAAGCCTTTGGCCCAGTGCGTTTTGTCGATTTTAACGAGGGTCATAATGGTAACCTTTACAGCCTTGAAGAAAGTTGCCAACGGGGCGGCGATACGCCCCAATTGTGATACCACCTATTTGATGTAGGCCTCGGGATCGTTGGCCTGGTAAACGTCAAGTGCCGGTCGCTGTTCCAGGGATAGCCCGGCTTCCCATCCGAACTCGGCCTGGCAGTCCTTTTCCAGCTTGCGGGTGAGCAGACGCATGTTGATACCCACCGGGCAGGCCCGTTCGCAGGCGCCGCAGTCGGTACACCGCCCGGCGCAGTGGTAAGCCCGCAGGAAATGAAAGGTGTGCACATCAATGGCGTCCTGGCCCTTGCCCACCCACTGGGGTTTGGATTCGTCTACAAAACAGGTTGGGCAGTAGCAAAGCGGACAAGCATTGCGGCAGGCATAACAGCGGATGCACGGCGCCAGCAAGTCGTCGAAGAACTGCCTTTTTTCTTCAGCGCTCATCTGCTCGATTTTCTCTATGTCTGCATAGCGGTCGATGTCGCTCTGCTCCGGCACCGGATCGGCAACCATTTCATCGTGAATCACCGGGTTGCGGTGGATGCACAGGGCACAGTTCTGCTGCAATACCTCGTTCTTGTCCAGCAGGGTTTCCGCCTCGGCGGTTTTGACCTTGATTGTGTCTTCGGTCTCCGTCACCTCCAGAATTTCTCCCGCCACCATGCCGCTGATTTTGCCCTTGTCGATCATGCCCGTGCAGGGGACGCCGACGATGTAGACCTGATCGCGCTTGATCCTGTTTTCGATGATGTGGGTCACGATGTTGCGCGAGTCGCATCCCTTGGCGAATACCGCCACCTTCTCCTTGCGGTTGGTCAGATAATTGGCCAGGTTGATGCCGCAATTGCTGTCCCAGATCAGGCCGTCAACCGCTTCGGGGGTGGTGACAAAGCAGGGCTCGTTCATCATGGGCATGGTTCCCTTGCGAAAGCCGATAACCATGTCCACCGTGCACGCTTTGAGCAGCCGCCCGGCGATCTCTCTTATCTTTTCAGTGTATCCCTGCATATTATGCTACCTTGGCTGTTGCTTTAACGTAATGGGTATTGGGCCCGATGGATTTGACTTTATCAGTGATCTCCTTGACCGTGTTGGCGAATTTCGTAGATTCCGCCGAAGAAATCCAAGAGAAGTGCAGGCGGTCCGGTTCCACGCCCATGAGCTCCATCAGGTTCTTGAACAGGGTGAATTTACGACGTGCGTAGTAATTACCTTCCAGGTAATGGCATTCGCCGGGATGTCACCCGCTCACCCAGACCGCGTCGGCGCCTTCCCGCAGGGCGGCCAAGGCGAATTTGGGGCTCATGCTCCCCGTGCAGGGAATACGAATGATACGGATGTTGGCCGGATATTCCATCCGGCTGACGCCGGCAAGGTCTGCAGCCCCGTAGCTGCACCAGTTGCACAGAAAACTGACGATTTTTGGTTCCCACTCGGACATGCGTTTGTCTCCTTTATTTGGACACGCTAACCATTCTTAATAAGTGCTCCTCGCCCGTAGTCAACATGCCAATGCGCGT
Source organism: Desulfosarcina sp. (assembly GCA_050124445.1). Taxonomy (GTDB): domain Bacteria; phylum Desulfobacterota; class Desulfobacteria; order Desulfobacterales; family Desulfosarcinaceae; genus Desulfosarcina. The sequence continues at coordinate 5,816 of JASFFF010000154.1, read as the reverse complement.
TTACACGGCCTCGTTCATGGAAAAGATTTGGGCGAATATCTGATCGTTGTCGAATCCTTTCAGATGGATTGCACCGGAGCGGCATGATGCCACACACAGCCCGCAGCCCTTGCACAGCACCGGGTTGATCTGGGCCTTGCCGGCGTGCATGCGGGCGTCAGCATCGATAAATGACGGTGCTGCATACGGGCAGATGGACACGCAGACCCCGCAACTGCTGCAGATGGCCGGTTCGGTTTCGGCAACCGTGCCGCTGGTGTTGATGGTCTCCTTAGACAGCAGGGTGATGGCCCGGGAGGCACTGGCCCGGCCCTGGGCAATGGCTTCATCGATGGGCTTGGGGTAGTGGGCCAAACCACAGAGGAACACACCGTCGGTGGCAAACTCGGAGGGGCCCAGTTTGGCGTGCTTCTCCACGAAGAAGCCATCGTCGTTCAGCGGGACCTTGAAGAATTGCGCCAGGGCTTCATCCTTGTTGGGAACGACGGCCGAGGCCAGGGTGACCAGATCCGCGCTGATGACCACCGGGCGCTGCAGCACATGGTCATTGGTAAGGATCTGGATGCTGTCGTCCTTGACGGTCAGAGTCGGTTTGTTCTCCAAATCGTAACGGATAAAAATGACGCCGGCTTCGCGGGCTTCTTTGTAGAGGTACTCGCGCTCACCGTAGGTTCGTATACCACGGTTGAGGATAAAGACGTCCATGTCGGGGTTCCGCTTCTTCAACTCTAAGGCATTGTCGATGGCGTGGGTGCAGCAGACCCGGCTGCAGTAAGGCCGCTGTGGTTCGCGGGAACCGACACATTGGATGAATACCGCCGACTGCATGTCCTTCAGGGCCGGATCATCGGCGATCAGCTTCTGGTCCAGTTCCAAGCTGGTGAGAATCCGCGGATCCTTGCCGTAGCTGTACTCATCCGGCTCCAGGGCCTTACCGCCGGTGGCGATGACGGCGACACCATGTTCCAGTTCGGTTTCCGCATCGCCGTTTTTCAGTGTCGATTTGAAATTGCCCACGAAACCGTCCACACCGGATAGGCGGGTGTTGAGATGGACCTTGATGTTGTCGTCATCGGAGACCGAATTCACCAGCACGGCCAGCTTTTCGCTGACGCGGTCGCCGGAAACAGTTTTGTAAATGTTGTGGGCATTGCCGCCCAGCCGATCGCTCGTTTCGACGATATGCGTGACATAGCCCTGGTTGGCCAGGCTCGTGGCGGCGCTCATGCCTGAGATGCCACCACCGATGACCAGTGCGGTCTGGTTAACCTTCAATTCGGCCTCGGGCAACGGCTGCATCAGGGCCACTTTGGAAACGGCCATGCGCACCAGGTCTTTGGCCTTTTCTGTGGCCAGTTCGGGGTTGTTTTTGTGTACCCAGGAGTCGTGGTTGCGGATGTTGCTCATCTCGAACAAGTATTTGTTCAATCCGGCGTTGATCAGGGTCTCCTGGAAAAGGGGCTCGTGGGTTTTGGGCGTGCAAGCGGCCACCACCACCCGATTGAGCTTTTTCTGCTTGATAATTTGGGTCATGGTCTCCTGCGTATCCTGGGCGCAGGAGTAAAGGTTGTCGGATACGTACTCAACATAGGGCAGTGTGGCAGCGTAATCCCTGACATCGGGTACATTGACCACACCGGCAATATTGATGCCGCAACGGCAGACGAATACGCCGATGCGCGGACGTTCGCCGATCACGTTGGTTTCCGGGACGACCTCGGGTACCTGGGTCAAGGTGTTGCGGGCCTCGGCAAGGATCTCACCGGCGGCGGAGGCGGCCGCACTGGCATCGACCACCGACTGGGGAATGTCCTTGGGGCCCTGAAAGGCGCCGCAGACAAAAATACCTTTCTGGGACGTCTCCACGGGAGTGAAGGTGTCTGTCCGCGAGAAATTCCCCGGGGTGAGTTCGATGCCCAGTCGTTCGGCCAGGGCCACTACCTCCGGATCGGTCTGCAGACCAATGGAGAGGACCACCTGATCGAACGTTTCGGTGACCGTTTCCCCCTCCTCGGTGACATAGCGGACGCTCAGATCGTCGGAGTTGGGTACCGGGTCGATGGTGTGTACGCGACTGCGCACGAAGCGGACGCCATCCGCCTTGGCTTTGTTGTAGAAGCGTTCGAAATCCTTGCCATGTGTGCGCATGTCCATGTAAAAGATGGCACAATCCAATTCATAGGGCGCGTGCTCCTTGGCGATGACCGCCTCTTTGATGGCGTACATGCAGCATACCGACGAGCAGTAGCTGTTGTCGCAGCGATTGAGATCGCGGGACCCGACGCACTGAAACCAGGCGATCTTCTTGGGCTCCTTTTTATCCGACATGCGTACCAGATGGCCCTCCGTGGGTCCCGAGGCGGAAAGGATGCGCTCCATTTCCATGGAGGTGATCACATTGGGATGGTTGGCGTAGTTGTAGTAATCGAACTTGGAGGGATCGAAAGGTTCGAACCCCGGGGCCAGGATGATAGAGCCTACGTTCAATTCAACGATCTCATCTTCCATTGTGTGATCGATGGCATCGACGCCGCAGAATTCCGTGCAGATCTGGCATCCGCCGGTTTTAAAGTGCACGCAGACGTCGCGATCGATGGCCGGTGTGTTGGGCACCGCCTGGGCATAGGGCACGTAAACCGGTTTGCGGCCCTTCAGTCCCATATCATATTCCGAGGGGATCTGTTTGGCATCGTGACGGGTGATGTTGGCTTTGATCTTCTCCAGAGTGATGTGACCGGTAGGACAGACCGACGCACAGGCACCACAGGCCATGCAAAAATCCGTCTGAACGTGAAAGGGCGTATCCACATTCATTTCCAACCCGCGGCCGGTGAGTGCGATGGCGCTGTTGCCCATCTTTTCGCATACACGGGTGCACAGCCCGCAGAGAATGCAGGTGTCGTCTTCAGCTTTGAATCGGGGCGCTTCGATGCCGTATGTTTTGGCCAGATCTTGAAGCATGGGTACCTCAGGGCAGCGAGCCAAAAGCATCTCCACAATCAGCTTGCGTCCCGCGTGGACCATCTCCGTGTCGGTCTGAACCTCCATGCCTTCCCAGATCGGGTAATTGCAGGCGGTCACAAAACGCGTGCGCCGTCCATCGAAAAGCTCGACCGTACAAAGCCGGCACATGCCGGCCGGCTCCAGGGCTTTGTGGTGGCAGAGGGTGGGGATTTCTACACCCAGCTTCTCGGCCACCTGGAGGATAAACTGCCCTTCTTCTCCCCGGACTTGTTTTCCGTTCAACTTAAACGTGATCATAGGTCTTTTTTTCCCTTGGTCTTATCGAATGGCAATCGCGTCAAATTTGCAGCCATCATAGCAGATGCCGCACTTGATGCATTTGTCCTGTATGATTTCGTGGGTCTCCTTCTTCTTGCCGACCACCGCATCCTGGGGGCACTTCTTGGCGCACAGGGTACATCCGGTGCAGGCGTCGGCATCGATTTCATAGTGGAACAGCGGCTTGCAGATGCCAGCCGGACACTTTTTGTGCAGGATGTGGGCATCGTACTCATGCCGAAAGTACAAGATGGTGGTCAGGACCGGATTGGGAGCAGAGGTTCCCAGGCCGCAAAGAGAGAATTTCTGGATCATGCTGCCCAACTCCTCCAAAAGCTCCACGTCACCTTCGATACCGTCGCCCTCACAAATACGATTGAGAACGTCCAACATCTGCTTCAGGCCCTCTCGGCAGGGATTGCATTGACCGCAGGATTCATCGACCAAGAATTTGACGAAGTAGCGCGCCAGGTCCACCATGCAGGTGTCCTGATCCATTACAATCATGCCGCCTGAACCCATCATGCCGCCGACTTTGGTGAGTTCGTCAAAGTCCACCGGCAGGTCGAGAAACCGCTCGGGGATGCAGCCGCCGGAGGGGCCTCCGGTCTGAACGGCCTTGAATTCTTTTTGCTTGCGAAGTCCACCGCCGATGTCAAACACGATCTGGCGTAAGGTGGTTCCCATGGGCACTTCCACCAATCCCGTGTTGGCAACTTTTCCAACCAAAGAAAAGATCTTGGTGCCCTTGCTGCCTTTGGTGCCGATGCTGCTGTACCATTGTGCCCCTTTGTTGATGATCACCGGCACGTTGGCGTAGGTCTCCACATTGTTGAGATTGGTGGGGCCCTCTCGGAAGCCCTTTTCAACCGTGTGCACATATTTGGCGCGCGGACGGCCGGGTTTTCCTTCCAGGGAGGCCATCAACGCCGTAGATTCACCGCAAACGAAGGCACCACCACCGCGGCTGATCTTGATATCAAAATCGAATCCGGATCCCAGGATGTTCTCTCCGAGCAACCCCATCTCCCGAGCCCGATCCAATGCGATGGTCAGGTTGGCCACGGCCAGCGGGTATTCGTGGCGAACATACACGTAGCCTTCCTTGCCCCCGATTGCCCTGGCGGCGACGATCATGCCTTCGATGACACTATGGGGGTTGCCCTCTAAAATGCTGCGATCCATGTAGGCGCCTGGGTCCCCTTCATCGGCGTTGCAGATGATGTAGCGGTCACCATGGTGTTTGGCGCAGGTGGCCCACTTGATGCCCGCCGGAAAACCGCCGCCACCGCGTCCGCGCAGCCCCGATTTTTTGATCTCCTCTATGATGTCGGCCGGCTTCATGTCGAACAGGGCTTTTTCCAGGGCCTTATAGCCGCCTGCGGCCAGGTAGTGATCGGTGTTGGTGGGATCGATCCAGGGATTGTTGCCCAGAATCAGCCGATTCTGAAGCTTATAAAACGGAATATCATTGGCTTTTTCGTATTTCTTCTTTTTGTTGGTCGGGTCCTTGAAAAGCAGTTTTGGCACCAGCTTGCCGTTTTGGAGGGTTTTTTCGACGATGTCCGGAACACTCTCGGCGTTGACCTGGCAGTAGAAGATGTCCTCCGGATGGATGACCATGATGGGGCCTTTTTCGCAAAAGCCGTGACAGCCTGTGAGGCGGACCTCATATTCGTCTTCAAGGCCTTGTTTTTTCATTTCATCCATCAAGATTTGATGCACATTGGCGGTGCCATAGGCACCGCATCCGGAGCCGGAACAAAGTGAAATCAACTTTTTTTCGGCTGTATTGTCGCTTTCCAGGTCCGTGCGGTAGGCTTGCAGCGCTTCTCTATTTGAAAAATTCACCATGGTTTACCCCTTACCCTCCGTTCACCGCAGCCGTTATGAGGCCTGTCGTTGGTAGTCGTCGATCATTTTCAGTGCCTGGGAGCGGTCGAGGCCACCATGGGTGTCTTTGTTGACGGTAACCACCGGACCGGATGCACAACACCCCACGCAGCGTACAGCTTCCAAGGTAAACAGGCCGTCGAGGCTCGTGCCCCCCTCCTTTACCTCCAGCTTCTCTTCCAAGGCTTCCGTGATTTTCTCGGCCCCGAGTACGTGACACGCCGTTCCCGTGCAGACACTTACGATGAAGCGCCCTCTGGGCTCGAGGCTGATGGTCTTGTAGAACGTGGCTACGCTGTAGATAAGGCTTTCTCTGACACCCAGCTTTTTTACCAGAACCGGTACGACCTCGGGAGGGACATAGTTGTACAAGTCACTGATATCCTGCATGATCATCAGCAACGACTCATTATCGCTTTGGTATTTTTCAATAATATCGTTGACTTGTTGCCAGTCAATCTCAATTGTAGCGTCCATAAACTTACCTTGCCTTGAGAATAATGATAGCCTGGTCAAACACCGGCGCTTGCCGATGGATGAATCGCTGACTTAGGCTTGAACCACGGGACAGTTTTCCACGCAGGCACCACAACCGGTGCACAGATCCATGTCGATGCTGCGGGCGCGCTTTTTCACTTTGA
>JASFFF010000153.1:0-8230 GCA_050124445.1 Desulfosarcina sp. | reverse complement strand
ATTGATGTCCAGGCCCGCTTTATTCAGCTTGTTGACAAAATGAAGCACCGTCGGAACGTTTTTTAGGCCCAACGTCAGCCCGAGGGTCATGATGTATGCGACCTCGTATTTGGGGCCTTTCTCTCCCCTATAATTCCCATGCTTGATGCGCCATTGTTTGCCGCACTTCAATGGACAACGAAAACATCCATGAGATTTGGATTCTACCGCATCAAAATAGGCGGCAATGTCCAATGCCGATATCTCCTCATGACTGATCTTCCTTCTCCAGTTTTCACCATAAAGCAGATCCAGGGAATGTACGATGTTGATAAACATGGGCGTGCCATACCGGGTAAATAATCGGGGAAAAGCCAATTTTTTGGCACACTGCTTAATTGTATTCGATATGTCATTCATTGCCTCTGGATCATATAGCGGTGCTTGTCCTCCGCCGTGGGCTTGCACAACGATCGCTTTTACCTTTTTTGCTCCCATCACGGCACCCATCCCGGCCCTGGAAAACGAGTGGCTGTTCCGGTCGAATTGGATGCTGGCGTACCGGACCAGGTTCTCTCCAGCCGGCCCGATGGATGCAATCATGGACTTTGGATGCCTTTTATTAAGAAGTTTATCCGTTTCGTAAGTGTCCAAACCCCATAGATCGTCGGCATCAAGGATTTTGCACACACCTTCCGGTGCAATAAGTAGGTAGCATGGTTTGTCGGAGATATCGGTAATGATAATATGGTCGTAACCGGCGCGTCTGATTAAAACGCCGAAATTGCCGCCACCGTTAGAATCGCCAAAGATGCCGGTAAGCGGGCTCAGGGCTGTAAACGTAGACCTGGCAGCTGTCGGAAATGGTGTTCCCACCAAAGGCCCTGCACCAAATATAAGCGGATTATCCGGATCTCCTGCCTTTGCCGAAGGACGAAGGGATTGATATAACAACCATGCATTCAGACCTGCGCCGCCAATAAATCTGCGCGCATCGCCTTCGGGAAGATCATTTACCCGTGATGTTTTTTGGTTTAGTTCAATCTCCAGGATTTTTCCGCTGTAGCCGTATTGCATATCGTTCTCCTTACTTTAGCTTGCTTGTTTTTCGATCCATACGGAATGATCGACCAATCCGTATTTTTTCAATGTGTCCTTGATATTCAGGCCAATTACGCTTCCCATGGGCTGTGGTTGATCCGAATCCCACAAGAGAGATATGGCGAAGTCGCCGTTTACAGATGCATGGGCATAAACGTCAGCCTTCGATAGCCCGGGGGTTTGTGCGATATCTTTGGCAAGGGAAAGAAGAGCAAGCGCGGCGGCGTCCCTTGGCGCTTCCGCAGTTTGAACCCTGATGAACTCGAGCCACTTCAAGGTCAGCCTCCACAATCAACTGTTTCAGAATTTTGCATTTTTCCTAATAGTTCCCTAAATGCTGTTATCAGTCTGTCAATATGCATGCCACATAGCTTTCAATAAAAATATGTTATTAGATTCCAATAAGTTATGAGATTTTGAATGAAACGTATGGACGAACGCAGGTATCAAAACTGTTAAATATGTCAGAATTAGCTTGCAAATTTAACAGTTTATTAATAAATTGACATAAATGACAGTTGCTGAATGCAGGGAGGTTGTCGCAATGCCAACAGACAAGAAAGCGTTCTTCCGTGAGGCTACGCTCAGGCTTTGCGGTAGCCTTCAAATAGAAAAGGCGCTTGGGCAATTTTACAAATACGTTAGAAACTTCATTCCCATGGACCTGATGATTCTCAGCTACATTTCAAGTGAAATCGGAGGAATGCAATTGCTCGCCGAGGCCAGTGAAAAAGGTGGGACTCGATTGGATCGAGTGATATTTCTGCCACAAGAAACGGTGGCGTTGGCAACAGGGTTGTCTCTCCCTGACATTATGATTGTGGAAAATCCTGAGAAGCACCCTGTGGCAAAATATGCGATCCAGTTCGTCGAAAATACCGATCCTTCAATGATAATTATGCGCCTGGTCTTGGAAGACCAATTCCTGGGAGGATTGGCGGTCCTGTCAAATGATAAGGGTATTTATGGGGAAGAACATGTAAACCTGCTTGCCACGTTAAAAGAGCCCGCTTCCATAGCCTTATCCAACTGTCGAAGGTTTCAGGAGGTCAACAGACTTAAAGAACTGCTTGCAGACGACAATCGCTATTTCCAGGAAGAAATTGGACGGATCAGCGGAGAGGAGATAATAGGGGCCGATTTTGGACTCAAAAGGGTGATGGAGATGGTCAGGCAGGTGGCTCTGCTGGCCAGCCCGGTTATTCTATTCGGTGAAACAGGAACCGGCAAAGAGGTCATCGCCCGTGCTATCCACAATCTATCCAAACGCCGGGAAGGCCCATTTATCAAGGTCAACTGTGGGGCAATTCCCGAAACGCTAATGGACAGCGAGCTTTTTGGCCACGAAAAGGGAGCCTATACAGGTGCGTTGTCACAAAAACGGGGGCGCTTTGAGCGGGCTGACAACGGCACCATATTCCTCGATGAAGTTGGAGAACTTCCCCTTGAGGCGCAGGTGAGGCTTTTAAGGGTGCTTCAGGAGAAAGAGATCGAGCGGGTAGGGGGGACGCAACCCATTAATATCGACATAAGGGTTGTCGCTGCGACCCACCGAGATTTAATTAAAATGATTCAGGAAGGTACATTCCGTGAAGACCTCTTCTATCGACTTCAAGTGTTTCCGATATCCATTCCGCCATTGAGACAACGCCTTGGGGATATCCCCGCACTTGTTCAACACTTCATCACCAAGAAATCCCGCGAAATGGGTCTTAAGGATATTCCCACGTTGGCTGCAGGTGCCATCGACCGACTTAACGCCTACCACTGGCCGGGCAATGTGCGTGAACTGGAAAATACCGTTGAACGGGCACTGATCCTTTGCCGAGGAGAGCCGCTTCAATTTTCAGATTTGCAGCCCAACTCCTTAAAAGAAACAGATCAGTTTGCAGGTTCTCACGATAGTGCGTCCTTAAATATGAACACGGTTATAAGCAGGCACATTCGAGGTGTCCTCGAGATGACCGGCGGCAGGGTTGAAGGAGCGGGCGGCGCTGCAGAGCTTCTGGGCATCAATCCCGGTACGCTGAGGCATCGCATGCGCAAGTTGGCGATTCCCTTTGGCAGGATGGCCATGAAGAAAAAAAGCGCGAAGCGGAATTCGTTGCCCAATTGCAAGACTTCCATCCAAAGACCTTGACCATTGCTGAGATGGCATGAATTTTATAAAGTGCTCAAATTGCGGATTTACGTGGACCTCACGTGACACGTTTCTCACTGATCCAACTCTTCATATTATTGGGTATCAAGCCAATTTTAAGGCGCTGGCCACCGGATTATTCTATTTCAATCATTCTTGCTAGGGAACATTGGCAATTCAGGCGTATCTATTTGGAGATCTCTATACCGGTCCGATTTTCAAGCAGCGAGCAACGGGTGAAGCGTCTTGTCCGAGTTACTGCATTCACCGTGAGGAACTTCGGCCTTGCGCGGTTGAATGCGAATGTGCGTTTGTCAGGGAAATCGTGCAAATCATTAAAAACTGGCCGAAGCGGTAATTGGGTTTTTTAACGTCTTGGAACAGCGCCACCCAAATTGTAAATCAACTGGCATCGAGCGATGGCAACGACGTGTCGCTGCCTTGGATACAATTTATTTGAAATAAATGAAGAAAGGGGTCGGCACGGAGGACGTCAATTAAAACTTGCGTTAATCTCAAAGTAGATACAAAATATCCCCTGAAGCGTATGCTGCTGACATCGGATTTAAAATTGTTTCTTTAATCAAACATTGAGAAAGGAAACCCAATGACGGTAAAAATTATCATCAAGCGGCAGGTGCAAAAAATCCAATCCGACCAACTAACTCCGTTTCTAAAAAAATTGCGCAATCTTGCCATGAATCAGCCTGGATATATTACTGGGGAAACCTTGAAAAGGATAGATCCTCCGGGTCAGAATTTGGTGATCAGCACGTGGGAATCCATGGAAGCGTGGCAGCAATGGGTAGCCAACCCAGAAAGGGTCGCTATTCAGGCACAGATCGACGTCTTAACCGGTGAGCCGACTGAATACGAAGTCTATTCGTCTGAATAACAGCTGCTTCTTTAACCCGGACGTGCAGTTGTAATAAAATAGCGATGCTGTTGCCAAAAAGCTGCGAAGCTGCTTGATACCGTCTCATTTGACCGAGTGTTTTTTTATTTGGTTCGATTATTGGGATGGGCAGCTGGTTTTATATTGAGGCAGCCCTTATCACCGAGATTGCAGGTCAACGATGCAAAGGCATCGCCATTTGTCGAGCATGTAACCCGTTGGTATGCCTGTAGGTTACTGATACCCCGGTCTTGACCTCGCCCCCCCGCTTCGGTTATTTAAAACCCTTCCTTCGATGGTCGGCTTGCTGCCATCCATCACGGCTACACGCTCGGATTGGTTTGCGGGGAGGCAAACGTGAAAATCTTCTATACCGATACGTTCCCCATTCCACTGCCCGCAAAACACAATTTTCCTCAAGACAAGTACCACCTTCTGAGAAAGCGGATCGCCAAGAAGCTGGGAGATCAGATGATTGACCTGCAACTCCCGGCCCCGGCCTCGCGTCAGGCAATCGATCGGGCCCACAGCGTCGTGTATGTTGACCGGCTGTTTGCCGGTGGTTTCACCGATGCGGAGATCCGGCGCGTCGGTTTGCCCTGGTCGCCCCAGATCGTGAAACGGACACGCTATTCGGCCGGTGCGACCATTGCTGCCTGCCGGGCCGCGCTCGCGGAAGCGGTGGCTGTCAATCTGGGTGGCGGCACCCACCATGCCTTTCGCGATCACGGGCAAGGCTACTGCTGGTTGAACGACAGCGTGATCGCGGCCAGGGCCATGCAGGCCGAACATCGTGCCGGCCATATCCTGATTGTCGATTGCGATGTCCATCAGGGCAACGGCACGGCCGCTATCACCAGGGACGACCCCACCATCTTCACTTTTTCGATTCACGGCAAGAACAGCTTTCCCTATCACAAGGAGGCCAGTGACCTGGATATTGAGCTGGCCGACGGGACGGATGATGAAACCTATCTGGGTGCGCTTGAAGCGGGCCTATCCGCCTGTGGCCGGCAATTCAAGGCCGACCTGGCGATCTACCTGGCCGGTGCTGATCCCTACCGCAAGGATCGCTTCGGAGGGCTGGCATTGACCAAAGCGGGACTGGCCCGGCGGGATCGGATGGTGTTGACGCATTTAAAGGCAGCCGGCGTGCCCGTAGGGGTGACCATGGCCGGCGGTTACGCCCCCGACATAGAGGACATCGTCGATATTCACTTCAAGACGGTTGCGGTTGCCCTAAAGCTGTGGTCCGATGGCAGAGAAAGCAAAACAAAAAAGCAGACAGGCGAATAAGCACAGCCAACATGGATATCCAATCAAGGCTTGAATCGACCCAGCCATCAGACCTGATTATCGAAACGCGCAGCCGTTTTGATATGGTCGTCGGTGTCCCCCACCATGCCCCGGCCGGCGCCCCCCGTTTACCTTGTCCGGAACATCCGGATTCGGACGAAAACACCGGTTTTATCGGCCGGCACCTGGCTCAAAGGCTCGACTGTGCCAGCGTCATCGCCTGCAACGCCACCATCGATCCCAACAAACACGACGACAGCGGCTACACCCGGCAGATCGTGGCCTGGCAGCCGGCCATCCTGATTGAAATTCATGGGCATGGTAAAGTCAGATCCAGTTACGATGTTGAAATCTCTTGCGGTTCAGTTGAGCAGACAAGCCGTTCAGAGGATCTGGCCGAGGCCGTCAACCGGCACCTTTCAACTGATCCGCAACTGGCAGACGTGAGCGTATGCGGCCGGTTTATCGACCTTTATTTCAGGGCCACCAAGACGTTGACGATTACCGACAGCCGCTGGCTGGCCTACCATATCGAACTGTCGTCCAGGCTGCGCAAACCGCCCTCGGGCCTTGCGGGGTTGCCGACGGCACCTGCCTTGCGTTTCTGTGAGCATCTGGCCGACAGTTTGCTTGAAAAGCATGGTTGAGAACAGCTAGCTGACTGATCCTTGCATATATTCCGTTGTATTCAGCGTTTTTGGCCTTTCTTTTGAGCCTGTTTTAAGGCTACACTGCTGAGGCATGGATCAATCGATACGGTTTGTAATGCCTCGTTTTGAGACCAGGTATCTGGAACAGCCAAGATGACCAAAACAGCTATGCTTGAAAAATATGCCCCCCACATGACGAATGTCCTTCAAATTCTGCATGACTTCCAGAATCATAACTCCCGGAATTACCTGTCCGAGAAGGATATAACCGTGATCGCCCGGCATCTGAATACGACCGTCGGCAGTATTTATGGCATTGCCAGCTACTACACGATGTTCAGCTTGACGCCCAGGGGCAAACACATCATTCGAATCTGCCGGTCTCCGGTATGCCATCTGGCTGGTCTGACGGATGTGTTTGCCGAACTGATCCGGATCTTGAAGATCGATCTCGGTGCGACCACGTTTGACAAGCGCTTCACCCTGGAGACCTCCGAGTGTTTGGGGCAATGCGATCTGGCGCCGGCCATGACGGTTGATAACGTGCTGTACGGCCATCTGACCCCGCAAAAAGTCAGGGCGGTCATTCGGCAATACAAGCATGCCAAGCGACCGTCAGGGAGGCGCGGCAGGTGACGATGGAACGTAAAATCGCGCTGAGAAATGTAGGCGTCGTCGATCCCGCCAGTATTCAAAGCTATATCGATCACGGCGGTTACGATGCCTTGAGAAAAGCACTGCAAATCTCTCCGGAAAATATTGTTCACCAGATCATTCAATCCGGCCTTCGGGGACGGGGCGGGGCCGGTTTTCTTACCGGGTTGAAAAAGAAGTACACCAGCGAAGCGGCCTGCACCCTCGTCGCGTGTATGCGCTTTATCGTCTGCAACGCCGACGAGGGCGAACCCGGGACGTTCAAAGATCGCATCATCATGGAGGGCGATCCCCACCTGCTGATCGAAGGCATGGTGATCGCGGCCTACGCGGTCGGTGCAGAAAAAGGCTTTATTTACATTCGCGGCGAATATCACCAGTCCATCGAACGGATTCGCACGGCCTTGGATCATGCATATGCCCGTGGTTTCCTGGGCACCAGCATTCTGGGTTCCGACTTCTCGATGGACATCGAGGTCAAACCCGGTGCCGGTTCGTATCTTTGCGGCGAGGAGTTGACCCTGCTCGAATCCCTGGAGGGCAAAAGGGGGTATCCGCGCATCAAGCCCCCATTCCCGGCCGAGAACGGGTTGTTCGGCATGCCCACCCTGATCAACAATGTCGAGACGCTTTCTCACTTCCCTGCCATCATCATCAATGGGGCCGACTGGTATAAACGGCTTGGTACGCAAAACAATTCTGGCACCAAAATATTTACCATCAGTGGTGATGTGAACCATCCAGGGTATGTGGAAGTCGAAATGGGTGCCCCTTTAAGGGCGCTTGTTTATGAATGTGCCGGAGGAGTAAAGGCTGGCAAGCATTTCAAGGCTGCACTGATCGGCGGCGCAGCCGGCACCTTCGTGCCGGAAGGCTGTCTGGATGTCAGCATGGACTTTGATGCGCTACAAGCAGAAGGGGCCGTCATGGGCTCCGGTGCCATCATCGTTCTGGCCAACGACCGACCCATTGTGGATGTGCTCGATTCGGTATTGCGATTCTTTGATCACGAATCCTGCGGCAAATGCGTACCCTGCCGCGTGGGGACCCGCCATCTGGTCGGCATTGTCGAAAAGCTTAGAAACGGTGTGGGGAGTAGATCGGCGCACATCGATGATCTGGTTTACCAATCCGAATTGATGGCCAAAACGTCTCTGTGTCCGCTGGGTCAATCGCCCGTACTGGCGATCAGCAGCGCCGTGCGCCATTTTCGCACCGAGCTCGAGAAGCCAAATCATTCTGATACCAGAGGCGCGAGATGAACGACCGGGTCCGCATGACGATTGACGGGAAACCGATCGCTGCCCGGCGTGGAGAGAATTTGCTGACCGTGGCCCACGGCAACGGCATTCCGATTCCCAGCCTCTGCTACCACCGAAAACTGACGCCTACCGGGGCGTGTCGCTTGTGCATCACCAAAATCAAAGGTATGCGTGGTTTGATTGCCGCCTGCACGTTGGCCGTGTCCGACGAATTGGCGGTCGTCGCCTTTGATGATGAGTTGGAAGCGGCCCG
>JASFFF010000152.1:0-8316 GCA_050124445.1 Desulfosarcina sp. | reverse complement strand
GGCCGGAAAGGCAAACGCACGGTGGGTAACAGGCGGATGACCTGAAAGTGGCCGCCGGCTCACCGGAGGCCACAATAATGGTCGATTTTGACGGATTGTGCAGGCCAGTGAATCTAGCTGGCCCTTTTTAAGGAGGGTTTATTGGTCTTAAGCCGTTTTACGGTTTCGATCAAGGCATTCAGCCGAAACGGTTTAGGTAAAACCGCATCACAACCTGTTTTATCCAACAACCATGGCGTTCCTGACATGCCGATGACAGGGGTGAGCGGGCGGTTGGAACGCCTGACGTGTCTGACGATACTACCCCCCGTTAAATCCGGCATGCGCATGTCGGTCACCACCAGATCAAACACGCCATCTTCCCAAAGCTGAAGGCCCTGCGTGCCACTAATGGCCGTTTTTACCGTGTCGCCGTATCTTGTCAGGGCCTCACGGATCATATCAGCAATACTTTGCTCATCGTCAATGACAAGAATACGGGCCAATGGGTCACCTTTCGATCAACGAATGTTATGGATGAAATGACAGTACGGTCGATGTTGAACGTGTAAAAAAGATGGCCCAATTTGGATGAACGACGACAAGGTGTCAAATAGGATAGGGATCAATTTGGGATTAAGAAAAGGGGCTCGGATTTAACAGTTTTAAATATTTGTTTACAGGTAATATATGAATGGGGTGGCTGTAATGCCTGCCGATATGCGGGTTTTTCTCATCGGCAAAATTGCAAGGCTCTTTTCAATGGGTTACAGGAGTTATTGACAATTAATTAACAGCGCATGCACGACGGTTAATATCAAAGATGCTCTGTTTTTCTTTGTTTTACGCAATTTACCAATCTGACCCAAGTTGCGCGATTGTCGCTCAAGCCCTTGGCCGAGTGACTCATTTTTTCAGTTCATCTTTGACAGCAGCCCCGATTCTATCCAGAAGGTACGGTTTTTTTACATACGCGCCCGCACCCATTGATTGCGCATGCTTAACGCGGCTGGTTTCAGAAAATCCACTGACAATAATCGTCTTTTGATTGGGTGTGATCGCTCGCAGCTGCTTGTATGTCTCGAGACCATCCATCCCCGGGTGCATGATCATATCCAGCAGGATCAGGTCGAATCGTTGACCCGCTTTAATTCGTTCTAATGCTTGTTCACCGCTGGGGGCATCATCTACGTCATACCCCAATCTGGTGAGGATGCTGCCGGCCAGTTCCCTTTGTTCTTGAACATCGTCGACCACCAGCACGGATTCTCCGTTTCCCATTATTTGCCTTAAGGACCGGTTCGGTGCTTTTTCGGTGAGCCCTTCTCGCGTGGCGGGAAACAACAGGTTAAAGGTTGTGCCCTTGCCCGATTCACTGACCACATCGATATGGCCATCATGATCGGCTACCGTACCCCAGACAACCGTCATCCCCAGGCCGGTGCCACTTCTGCCCATCACTTTTTTGGAGTAAAATGGCTCAAAAATGCGCTCGATGTCTTTTTTTTCAATTCCAACGCCGGAATCGGATATGCGAAGCGAAACATATTCGCCTTCACGATATCGTTCATAACCGGCGATGGGACGTTCAAGATAGCAGTTCTTTGTGGTAATCTGAATGGTGCCATCCGAGTCGATGGCTTCTGCAGCATTGGTTATCAGGTTCATGACGGCTTTATTTAGATTTAACGGCACACCTTGAATATTGAAAAGACGGGGGTCGCTTTCAAACACCACGCCGACCCCTGGATGGAAGGAAATCATCTTGTCATACTCTGGTGATTGCAGATAATCGTCGATCACCGCATTTAAATTAACCACCTCCTTATCAGCAACATCCCTTCTGGCCAGCGTCAACAGGTCCTGAACAATTGCCGACGCCTTGAGACCGGACTCCTTGATTGTCTGGATGGGTTTTCTTAAATGACTATCTTGCGGCAGGTCCAGCAACAGCAACTCCGGGTAGCTGACAATGCCCGATAGCACATTATTCAAATCGTGCGCCACCCCACCTGCCAAGAGCCCCAGGGCCTCCATTTTTTCAGATCGTGCCAATTTTGATTTTAATTGCATCTTTTCTTTCTGTGCGCGTTTCATTTCGGTAATGTCGATCATGGATGCAATGATTCTTGATGAGTTCGGGATGCGGCCAATTTTACAAATCACATCTCTTTGCAGTCTATTCTTCGTAACCAGACAAAATTCGAGATTCTTTGACCGGCGTTGGTCTGATGGTGACGCTATTGATAAATGGGTCTTGGCTGTTGATAAATCCGATTTTTTGATTAAATCTTTCAAGTTCCATTGGTTTTCAATGTCTCGTTTTTTATGCCCCACAAGGGCTTCGAATTCACTGTTAACCAGCGTGATGGTAAGATCTGATTCTAAAATGGCATTGGCCGTAGCGGTGTTTTCGAACAGCGACCGGTATTTCTCTTCAGAACCGGCAAGCTGATTGATTAAGTGATCTCTTTCCTGCAGTGATCCTTCATACTCCTCAATGACATGACGAACCTCTTGTTTGACCTGCCATATGCTGAGGCCCTTTACCATTCTGGCAATGATACCGGATTTTTTCCATTTCAATCGAAACTCACAGCAATGATCACCGTTCAAGACACACTTCACTTCTTCAGCATGGACATTTTTAACACCTGATGAATGCAACAACTCGGTATAGATGCCTAAATTCCAATTACAAATATCCTTGGTGACTTCGAAATGCGGATAATAGCACAGCTCGAAAGCAAGTTCTTTTCCATTTAGCTTTTTGTAAATGACCTGTTTGGTACGATTGAACCGCGCATTGATTTTGGTTGCTTTTTTTGCCAGGAGAAACGGCCCAAACAGCTTGCCTGCAAATAGTGCATGTTTTGACAAACTCTCCCTGACGGCGCCCCTGCCCGCTTCGAATAACGGATTGTCTGCCCGAACCACCTTGTTTACATTGTGCATCAGTTTCAAAGAGAATTCATTGGATACCCAATAATTCAGATCTACCATCTGGCTTCGTTTGATGGGGACAATCTTGGAAGGATCTTTTATATCTTTGATAAGATAGCGGGAATTACCCACAAGACCATTGACGACGGTATTTATCCCATAGCTACCGTATTGTTTTTCAAGAAATGCAAACAGGCCCTTAAAATTCAGGCAATTTATTTCTTTGGGCATTGGCTGCCGCATGATAGAAAGCTCCAAAACCATTAGCAACGGTGCATTACCAAGCACACCCGCTACAGTTCTAATTTTTCGCTTTTCAAGATTTCGCTTCGTAACACGGCATCGCCAACCTGATTACGACTTATAATGTATATATTCAAACTGTGAAGATAAATCTTTTCAATTCTTCTATACTCTTTATTATTGATTTTAGCATCGCCTTTGGTGTTCAGCAATTCTTGGAGCGCCCTGTATACATCCTTTGATTGGGCTGCCATCGCCTTGAGGACACCATATTTCAATATGCTGATTTCAATATGATTATATACCATACAGAAAAAGAGTGCCAGTGCGATAACGGCGCCTACCAACATTTCCATTTTCACGATCCAAAGAATAATTCAGCTTTTTTCTTTATGGGTACTTACGTTCATTCCTGATTTGACTGCCAGTAGTACCACGAACCACATCGAAAGCTATTTCGGCGTGCCCGCATAAAACTTGATTGTAAAAAAAATGAAATCTGGTAAAGAGATGCGTACCGCTAAACGGGATGCTAGGTTGATGGCGACGATTGATGTGGATAGTTATATCTGCTTGAAGCGTTCCAGGTTTCACCATTTACAAAGAACGATTCGAAAAATGGCGACAGTTGTCGTTAATTCAACAAGCGGGCAAGTGAGAAAAAATGCAATCCGATCCCCATTTAAAAACTGATTTGAGTCGCTTTCTACAGAGACAACCCAATATTACATTGGCCAAAATTCTACCGCTTCCAATCTATCGACGCTACCTATCGTTTTTGGGTTTTTTCTACTTTGGAAAAAATACGTTCGAACGAAGAAATGTATCCAGGTCGCTGAAATATGTGTTGGGGAAAAGGGTCGATGGAATAACCTTTCAATCCATCTTGTGGAAGACCTATTTCGGGATATTTGAACACTATTTGGAAAAAATGATCAATGCCCATAAAAGCTTATCGCGAATGAAGGTTTTTCTTAATGAAAGGATTTCATTTTCCGGCAAGGATTGCCTGGATCAAGCCATTGATAATGAGCATGGGTGTATTCTGGTTACCGGACACTTCGGGGCTGTTGAATACATACCCCTATATCTGGCCTCCAATGATTATCGGACCTCGATGATCGTGCGCTTTAAAACGGAGGCGCTTCGGCAGGTGCTGGTTGATAAATCAAAAGCGGTCGATCTCGAATTGATCGATGCGGAAAGCCCCAATGTGATTTTCAAGGCGCTACATGCAATTAAAAATGGAAGGATATTGATTACCCTGTGCGATGAAATCCACAGCTGGCGACCGTGCAGCAGATTCCAAGCACAGCTGTTCGGATCTCGCATTCCCAAAGACCGTACCCTGGACATTTTATACAAGCGCTCAAAAGCACCGGCTTGTTTTGGCATCCTCCGGCGAGACAATAACGGTTACGACTTTACCGTCCGCTCTCTCGCGGACGGTAAAATGGATTGTTCTATCTGTGAATCTTCCTGGAAACTGTTGGAAACGGTCATCTACAAGCATCCCGAACAATGGTATCAATGGCCGAATTTTTTTCCTGAGATGTCCAGATACATTTCAGCCATGAAATGTTATGAATCTTGAGCGCATTGACATTTTCAATCTGAAGATCCCCTTTTCCAGATCCATCACGCATAGCTTGTATACCAGAACCGTGACGGAGGGCCTTGTCATTGTGGTTCGAGATGCACACGGCCAACTGGGCGTCGGTGAAGGAACACCCAGAACATACGTCACCGGCGAATCATTGACCAGCAGTCTCAGCGCTGCCAAACAGTTATCAGAGGGGCTTTTTCAGCGACGGTGTGCAGATTTCAGTGAACTCGACGCGTTGTTGACACAAATGGGCAGGCATGAATGTGCGGGCAGGAATCCGGCCGCCTTTTGTGCGCTTGAAACGGCACTGTTGGATCTATGGGCAAACGTGGAAAAAAAGCCTATTTACCAGCTATTTTGCAATCCCAGCCACCAAGACACCCTGATCTACTCTGGTGTGATTCCCGCCGCAGAAGATAAAACCACCTTGATGAATTATATTGCCCTGGTCAACCGATTGGGATTGGCTTCAATAAAAATCAAGGTTACCGATTCAGCAGTTGGGCTGGAACAACTAACGCTGATGCGGAACCATTTGGGCCGCGAAGTAGATATCCGCGTGGATGCCAATGCCGCTTTCACTGCAGATGCGGCCCTGCAGTTTATCAAGCGTGCAAAGGCCGTCAAACTTAGCGCCATTGAGCAACCCGTTCCAAAAAATGATCTTGTTGGATTAAAAAGAGTAACGGATTCCAGTAACGTTCCCATTTTTGCCGATGAGTCCATGTATACAAAAGAGGGTCCGCTGCATCTGATTGACAATGGCATCTGCCATGGCATCAACATACGCCTGTCCAGCTGCGGCGGTTTTCGACGCGCATTCCAGCTCTATCACCATGCCCGGTCGAATAAAATGCTGGTGATGCTCGGGGCCCATGTGGGGGAAACCGCCATATTGTCCTATGCCGGCAGGAATCTGGCTATGATGTGCCCGGCCGCACGATACTTGGAGGGTTCGTTCTCAACATATGTCCTCACAGCGGATCTGGTCGATGAGGATATATCCCTTGGACCGGGGGGACGCGTCCCTTCACCCGCAGCGCCGGGCCTGGGAATTCAAATCCATCCTTGCGCTATCAAAAAATGGGCTGAGCCGTTCGCGTCCCTGTCCCTTGAAACGCCCAACGGCTAGTGGCTTTCAAAGCGATCCGGTTTTCAGCCCCCATTTTTCGATCCACTGTGCCTTGATCTCAGGGTTGACCGGGTAAGTGGGCCATCGTCCCTGCAGCGCCAGGGCCACCTGGGCCATGGCCTTTTGCCAGAATTCATCGGGAGCGTCCGACCGGGTGGAGTACCAGGCACCATGACCGGTGAGAATGGTGTTGGGCGCGGTCTTTAGCGGGTCATCCTGAGGCAGGGGGTCGCGGCAGGTGACATCCAGGCCGGCACCACTGATCCGCCCGTCGTTGAGGGCCGCAATCAGAGAGGCTTCGTCGATCACCTCGCCGCGGGCGGTGTTGATCAGACAAGCGCTGGGCTTCATTTTGGAAATGGCTGCTTCGTCGATCATTCCCCGGGTCTCTTCCGTCAGGCTGCAATGAATGCTGATCATGTCCGCCGTGGTCAAAAGGGTATCCATGGCAGCCGGGGTAACGCCATGCGAACGCATCACCGCGTCCCACACGTACGGATCGTGGGCAATGACCTGCATGCCCAATCCGCGAGCCTTCAAGGCGGTGGCCGTACCGATGCGGCCAAGGCCGACGATCCCCAAAACGAGATCCTGGAGGCGGTATACCGGGCGGATCACCTGTTGGATGCTTTGCCGGTTGGGCGGTACGAAATTGATTGCCGAACGCCTCACGGTCCGGTCCATGAGCAGCAGCCGGCGGTTAAGGGCCAACATCAACGATATGGCGTGGGTGGAGACCTCATCGATGCAATAATCGGGCACATTGGTGACAACGATGCATTTCTCATTGGCAGCACCCAAATCGATGCGGTCGTAGCCGATCCCTAAGCTGGCGATGATGCGGCAGTTTTCCAGTGCACGGATCACACGCCCGCTCCAAGGCTGAACCGGCCCCGAACACACCACCCCATCGGCGTGGCCGGTGCAGCCAATCAGCTCTTCTTCGGTGCGTCCCATGGCCGACACGATCTGCGCATCCATGGGCGCGAGCAAACTGCCCCCGAAATCGACACCCGGCAGATGTATGGTGTTGACCACTGTAAACCCCATGTGCGTTCTCCTTATAGATGGTTGGCTGCCGCCGCCCCGGTCGGGAGCCGACAAAAACGACTGTCCCAGACGGCTTCAGAAATAAAGGCAGCTAGCGCAAGTAAAGTAAGTCATTTCAAATGTCCGACGCAGGTCCAGTCAAGACCCAGCAGGCCGGCCGCTTCACGATCCAAAGCCCTGGCATCGGCCCCGGCAAGGATCCGATTCACCGGCGGGTTGCATTGCGGACCGCCCAGGTGAAAGTCTGCCAGGCCGATTGTCGCATCCATGACTGTAAAATCGGGGCCGCGGTAACGGTTCAGATCGACGATGGCTTCATCCAGACGGTGATGAAAAGCCGCTTTTTTCCAGGTCCCAAAGCGTCCCGAGTAGTGACTCGGCGGGGCCAGGCCGAGCATGTTTTTCATGCTGCCGCTGAATCGGCATAAGCTGTGGGCTTTGAGTACCGGCAACGAGATCAACACGTGTTCAAAGACTGCTTCGGGCAGCCACATCTCCGGAAATACCTGGCAATCGGCGTTTTCGCAACGCACCAGCGTCGATCGGTTGAGGTCCACCAGCGCCACCTGCTGTCGTCGGGCCAGGTCCTGATAACCGAGCCGGGCAAACACCTCAGACGTCTCCAGATGTGCGTCCCCACAGCCCTCCCCGATCACGATCGGTGCCGTCGTGTACTGGCGGACCGAGGTGATCACCGCTTCGCAAAAGGCCGGCGGCGTGGTCACCGGATGGGGTGAATCGTTGACCAGGTTGGGTTTGAGCATCACCGGTCGTTTGCCGTCCAGCACGGCTCCTGCGCCCGCAGCTTGCATGCAGCGGGCCACCGTCTGTGCATAGCCGCTAAATACGTCTCCAGCGACTGGTTGGTTACACCTATTCATATGACCCTCTACCGTTGCCCGCGCTTCCCCGCCCAGGATCGACGCATGGATGGTTCAGCCATACTATAATTTAACATTTATCCCAAGCCATCTAATGTGTGCACCCCATAAAAATTGCTATTTATTACGGCTGAATCGCTTTAAATGACTTGACAACGCCGCTCACGATCCGTAGAATGTCACGCATACCGAGATAATGTCACACATATAGAGACAAACTGTCCTCTTTGAATCGATTTACTTCGCCGATTTAAACCGCCGCAATGGTGCTGGGTGCCTTCCAAAAAAAAATATTACTTTGTGGCTTCTTTGGCCAAAGGGCTGCGGATACTTGAGGTCCTGGCGGCAAAGGGCGACATGTCCGCTTCGCGGGTGGCCGGTTACCTTGATACGAGTCGGGCAGCCAGCCACCGCTTTTTAACCACCCTGAGGGATTTGGGCTATGTTGAAAAAACCGAAGCGGGCCGATTCCGCCTGAGTTT
>JASFFF010000151.1:0-8360 GCA_050124445.1 Desulfosarcina sp. | reverse complement strand
CAGGTTCCTCCCATTGCTGGTTGACCCAATCATAAAACCGGATAAGCCAACCCCTTCGCTCCGTCTCCATTACAGAGATTTCATCACTACTACGGGTTGGTCCGCCACTGTGTTCCGCATTGGTACTTTCACGCTCGTGGGTCCGCCACTTGCGTTTCTCCCTTAGCATCGGAACGACAGCTTTCCACGTTCCGTACAAAAGCCTGAATCAAAGTCATGCCACCTTTATGCCGGACGCCGCCCAGACAGTAAGCAGGTGACCTCTGGACTGATCCTGGAATCCTGCTAGTACCCCAGTTTTGACGCCATCCATGGTATTACGACACCTCAGCAATGGTTCGCTTGCGCTCATCTCCTTGATTCACACCTGATCCCATCAAGTGGGACCTTTTCCTTAACGCTCACCACCCTGGCTCTTTACCAGCGCAGCTTAAGGCGGTTTGAAACCTGCTCCTGCAAGCCGGTTCCGAGGGGCCTTCCCTCATCTTCTGTACAGTTACACACACTCTCTATTTTTAAAGTGCGCTCGTGGCACACTAGCAGTAACCACACGTTCTGGTGGTTTGCAGGTTAGTTGGAGGAATTGTAACTGGTACACAGATTCGACTCCCGGCACACCGCTACTTGCGGCGGGGTAGTTCATTACTCCGTTATTGATTGAAAACCATATAGCCTACAACTTCAGTCGTGTGTTTAGTTTCCGTATCCCGTGATTGCTCTTCATCGATCAACACATTAACGGAATGGCCAGTCTTACTGGAAAAACGAACATTGGCTGTATCACCACCGTCAGTGGTTTGCATATCAGCTATAAATGCAGGCGATGATGTAAACGGTTCTGTAAATTGTACACTATAGTTTTTATGTTTTACCTGATCCGCAGTTTTTCCGACTACGTAGGTAATATCGCCTATTTGCCCTGATGAAGGTTCCCAAGCGACGTAAGCAATTTTTTCCGCTTTGTGGTCTTTAGGATTCCCCTCTTGTTCCTGCATCCGGTAATTGAAGGCATCTGTTGTGATTGAATTTATCCGCCCTGTTACTGCATCTTCGTCATTAAAACTCACAATTGAGGTCATCACGACCGGGTGGACATTGAATTTTTCATTAAAAGCAATTTGCTTATAATCGGCAACTGCATCACTTGATAACATGGCAGCCTCTATTTTTATGCCATTGTCAAGTGTATAATTCCCTGCTTCGATAACAAGGTAACTCACTTTTTCAAGAGTATGCCAGCCATCTAAATATTCCCACTCCTGGATGCGCATCTCAAATCCTGATTGATTAATATTCTGAATACGAACCACTGCAGGATTACCTCCGTTGAGACTGATCGGTCCGGCAACCACCACCGGATTAAAAAATGGTTTACTGAAGTTGATGCGTTTCCAATTATGATCAATCTCAACTTCTCCAAAATCTATTACATCAGCAACAGAATTGGTATCGGTAGGGGTGAAACCTATTTCATTGGTAATCAACAGTCGGTCAAGTTTTGTGCCATCTTCACGCTGTTTGATCATAAACGTGTGAGCACCGGCTTCTAACCAAAATCGCTTTGGATTGGATGCATCTCGCGGCTCGTTGGCATTCCGTATGCTTACTACATCCCAGGTCCAAACATCCTGACCACCGGCCTTGGTATGCCATGTCATTTCGGTCCCGCCATCGACGGATACGAAAAAGGAATCACTGCTGGTGTTATTAGAAATTTGTCGACCCCATATGATGTAGTCACCAGCTTCAGGCACATCAAAATGATATTCAGCGGTTCCGGCGCTGATAGTTGGACTGTACAAATTCCCTGTTCCAGATGGAGTCCATACATAACCACCGGCGCTGGCGCTTTCGTCTCCAGCGATCTCCATTGGAAATTGTTGATCGCCATCTTCAGCCTCTATCCAAAGTTTAACCAACTTGTTTTCAGAGAAACTGACCGATATAGAATGATTTGCATTTAAGCTTGTGAACGTATAGCTTTCCACCGGCCCGACTGATTGACCATCAATTTGGACATCCGAAATTTTGTAACTGCTGTCCGGGCTGATTGCAAAGGTTTGGCTGCTGCCAATTGATACGCTCACATTGCCGGCTGGTGAAATCGATCCATTGGTTCCGGCAGATGCCGAGATGACAAAGGTGTTAGCGATAAACGAAGCCTGAATGGTATGGTCTTTGACTACATGGTCAAAGTTATAGGAAGAAACCGAACCAACGGAGGTCCCGTCCACCAGAACATTCGCCACCTGATAGCCTACATTAGGAGTTATTGTATATCCTTGGCTGCTACCATGATTTACACTGGCGCTGCCGGTGGGGGAAATACTTCCACCCGTGCCCGCCGAAGCAGAAATAGTATGGGTGTAGTAAGCAAAATCAGCTCTGATGGTATGATTTTGAGTGACTTGAGGAAACGTGTACGTTGTAACGCCACCGATCGAAACACCATCTACCCAAACATCAACAATATAGCTATCTGAGCCAGGTGTAATCGTAAATGATTGGTCGGCGCCCTCTGCCACCGTCACCGTTCCGGCCGGTGAAATTGACCCGTTTCCGTTGACGGATGCCGAGATGGCAAAGTTGGTCGTTGGCGGTGAGGGTGCCAAGAATGAAACCTCACCTGAATCGGCACTTTCCAGATCGCCGTCATAGGCCCGTACAACAAAGTAATACGCGGTGTCATACTCGAGGTTGTAAACAGTTATCGATGTGTTGGTGCCTTCCCAAACGGGTTGGGTATAATTGTAAGATTGACCTTCGGTGCGCTGAAAAAGGCGGTACCCCTTGGGTGAGGGATTGTTGGGATCCCATGCAAGCGCTACCTCGGTGGCTCTGGCCATGGAGGGCAAGGTCAAGCTGATAAGTACGATCAGCAAGCTTAGCAGGTTAAAGATCCAATGATTTGCAAAGTTTGATCTTTTTTCTATGGTTTTTTGGTTTGGGCTGCTCGAGGATAATTGTCTTGGCGTTGTTTTTTTATGTATTGATGTCTCGCAGGATGAAATGCCATTTGTGATTCGACTTGAGCTTTCTGGCGACGTGATGTTTGAGGATGAATCGTGGAAATACATAAAGTAGATTTCTCCTTATGATTGCCAGGAGAAACCATTGACAGATCATTCAGCAGTTTATAAAATTGAATGATCATTCCAGATGGCATTGATTTGTCTGCACGGCAGATCCGTTCTCCTGGAATGTGTTACTCTTCCCCGGATTATGCGGCTACATAGTCCGGGGATTTTTACTTTTCCACATATCACAGCAAAATATTTGCCAATAATGATTTGCATTTTGCCAAGGCAGATCGTCTTCAGGACTATGTATCTAAAATTATAATGATAATTTTTATCCAAAAATTACGGCTTAACAGGATAGAGGTTACAGTTTCGAAAACGGCTTAGTGTCGTTGAAGATTAGAGTAACCAAATGTTGACACAGTGGGAAAAAACCGTGCACAGTAGCGGGGGCTAAAATTGTGGTCATGAGTTGGAAAACTGATTAGGCGGGCTGATGGTAGTCGGTAATAATAGAAAAAAGTTTTTCTTCTGGTGCTCTCCAACTTAGTGCCAGTCAGCCTAAATTACAGATAGCATCAAATCGTTAACCCGAAATCATTCAAGGTGCCATCACAGATACAATACTTTATTCTTAGTTTAGTCCGAGTCGTGATTAATTGAGAGTAGCTGCCGAATCACGCCATTTTCAATTATTGGGATAGATGCCCCTCGGATCAGTGGTGCTATTTTTCTTGGCCACGCAAGTACGATATGGCTATCCCATAAAAACGGACATCACAGGAATTTGCGATAAACTTGCCACATCTTAATTTATCAATGCATATGGTAAAATCTACATGTTGTGGCCGGTTGGAAGACCGTTTCATCTGTGATTACATCTTGTAACGTTGCTATTTTGCGTAAATCAATCAGCCAAGTTGGGGTTAATCGATAATCACCAGATGCAACAAATAGCACCGGCCATTTTGAGGAAGCTTTGAGCTCAGCGCTGTTTTCTATTCACCTTACCCCCCTGAGACTCTTTCAGCCCTCCAGCCGCACCGTCTCCACCAGCACCCGCGCTGTTCCCTGTTTGTAGAAGCCCAACTTTTTGGCTGCCCCGGCGCTCAGGTCAATGATGCGTCCCTTTATAAAAGGGCCGCGATCGTTGACCCGCACAATGATGCTGCGTCGGTTGGAAAGATTGGTCACGCGCACGAAGATCGGCAGGGGCAGGTGCTTGTGGGCGGCGCTCAATCCGTTGGGCTTGAAAGCCTCGCCGTTGGCCGTCATGTGTCCGCCTCTTTGTCGGTAGGTCTCCAGCCCATACCAGGAGGCGACGCCTCTCTCCCGGTAGTTTTGGGCCTGGGCCATGGACATGGGCACGTAGCGCTTGCCGCGCACCACATAAGGCGCGTCCTTGACGCGGCCCTGGGCGATGGCCTCTTTGGGTGACAGGCCGTCTATGGTTTCGATGTCGTCGCGGATCAGGGGCCAGGAAAAAGGGGCCGTGACCACGTCGAAGGTGAAGCCACCGACAGTATAGACTGTGCTGCCGGCGAATTTGGTCACCTTGTAGGCGGTGACCAATGTGCCTTTGGTCAGCCGATAAGTGGTCTTGGCCACCCCGCAGGCGGAAAGCAGCACCAGTGACGCCAATGACAAAAGAACAACGAGGCATCGTCGCTGTCCAACAAGACGAAAAGACAGCAACCGGATGTGCCACCCGTCGTCGGTTAACGGTGATGGGCGTCTAACGCCGAACAACGAACGTTGACCATCGAATCGATGCAAAAAAGGCATGCTTTGCTTTCGTTTAGCAGGTGTTCAGCCAATTAATGGATTAGTGGCCACTTATAGATGGGAACTAACTGGTTTCCAGCTGCGTGTCAAACCGCATGAACGTCACCTGGAAGGGGAGGTGGGGGAAATGTTTGGTCTGGCATGCTTCAAACCCCAGGGCCTGATAAAAATTCTTCAAGCCGACGTCGGCGGCGATGATGCCGACACCCACGATGGCGGCACCCATCTGCTTGGCCTCCCTAAGGGCATGCTGGGCCAGGCGCGCGCCGTATCCGTTGCCGCGGTGTTGCGGCAGTACAGCCAGCCGTTCCATATAGACCTCCAGATTATCTTTTAGGACGTTGCGATCGTCTGACGCCGGTCGACCGGTACGGTTATGATGCTCTGTCTTGCCAGGTTTCTCGGCGCGACGTCCAGGTGGTGTCTTTTGGGGCGCTTTTTCCACGCCCACACAGCCGACAGCTGCGTTGTCGACGATTAGGATAAAGTATCGGACGCCGCGGGCCAGGTCTTTTTTAACCCATCGGCTGGTATAGTTGGACGGGTGCCGGGGACAGTTTTGCGGGGTCAATTTAAATCGTCCGGCCACTTCCAAAAAGCTGTCACGGATCAACTGGGCCAACCGGGTGATATCCGCACTGGACGCCTCAACGATGCGCTGTTTTGCAGGTGATGCCATGGGATCAATCCTTCAGGGCGCGGTCTATATCGTCAACGAGATCCCGCACGTCCTCTATGCCCACGGAAAGCCGAACCAGGGAATCGGTGATACCGACCGCCTGGCGTTCATCGCGGCTCATTCCGGCATGCGACGTTGTGGCCGGCCGTGTGACCAGGGTCTCGACACCCCCCAAACTGGGGGCCACGATGGGCACTGTCAACCGCTGTATGAAGCGCTCGGCGGCATCGAGTCCGCCGGCTAATTCGAAGCTGACCATGCCGCCGAACCCGGCCAACAACTCCTTGGCACGATCATGCCCTGGATGGATGGGCAGGCCAGGATAGTTGACCCGGTCGATGGCCGCATGCTCGGCAAGATACCGGGCGATGGCCAGGGCGCTGCGATTTTGTTGGCGGACGCGCAGGGCCAGGGTTTTTATTCCCCGGTGGAGCAGAAAGCAGGCGTGGGGATCCAGACTTCCACCCAAATGGATGAGTTTGTGGCTAATCGTTTTCAGCAGATCACCCCTGCCGATGACCGCACCGGCCACGATGTCGGAATGGCCGTTGAGATACTTGGTGCAACTGTGCAAAGAGATGTCGTACCCCCATTCGGCCGGCCGGAAATTAACCGGTGTGGCAAAAGTATTGTCGATCATCGAGATCAGTCCGTTGTCGCGGGCAAACTGGGTCAATGCCTGCAGGCTGCCCACCTGGAGCAAGGGATTGGTAATGGTCTCGACATAGAGGCCGCGGGTGTTTGATCGGAGTTTGGACTTCCAGGATGCCGGGTCGTTGGCATCGATAGAATCGAACCGGTAGCCCAAGGCCGCCAAATCCGATGCCATGAAATCCTGGGTGCCGCCGTACAGACAGTCCTGCACCAACAGATGATCGCCGGGAGCGAACAGGGCCAGCAGGGTGGTGGTGATGGCCGCCATGCCGCTGGATGTCACCAGGGCCGCCTCAGCCTTCTCCAAGGCCGCCAGCTTGCGGTGCAACACATCGTGGTTGGGCGTGTTGTTCATGCGTATATACTTCAAATCGTCGTAGCTGGATTGGCCGGCATATTCAAAGGTCGCTGACTGGAACACCGGCATGCTGACGGCCCCACCGATGCGTTTGTCGGGCTCGCCGGCATGGATCAGCTGGGTGTCGATGCGATGACGCTTGCGGGTCATGGCGGCTCCTTTATGGATCCTGCTGCTTGAAAAGCATGATTCATTCGTTATTATATATTATAAAGATCATAGATTGTTGACCCCATTTGTTTTAGCATGTTTCATTTGGAGACACCATGATCCAATCGACCTCATTCGGGACGATGACCATCGATGGTCGCACTTACACATCCGACCTGTTCATCTTTCCTGACGGGACGGTCAAGGATGGTTGGTGGCGGCGGCGTGGCCACGTGCTTGGCGTGGACGACATCATCGCGCTCGTCGATTCATCCCCGGATCTGATCATTGCCGGCACCGGTACCAGCGGTCGTATGCGCCCGCAAGCTGACGTGTTGGCTTTTCTCGATGAACGCGGCATCCAGTTCATTGCCGAGCCCAACAGCCGGGCGGTGGAAATTTTTAACCAGAAATGCACAGCCGGCCAGGCGGTGGGCGCCTGCTTTCATCTGACCTGCTGAGTGTCTGCCGGATCTATCTTCCTTCGATGGTAAATGCCCAAATGTCAACAGACCCGAATACGACCGAATATGAAATGGTCATGGAAATCCTGAATGCCGGCGATCGCGCCTTTCTAAGATCCATCCTGGATGGCGAGAACATCGATTACTATATTCAGGGCGAGACAGTCGCACCGTATATCTTCCATGCCGTACCCATGCGGCTGATGGTCAGGAGCGATCAAGCAATCAACGCACGCATCCTATTGGACTGCTTTGTGCAGTCTCATGCCTACGGTGGTCTGAAAAGGATGCTCGGTTAAACCAGTACGGCCGGCATAAAAAAGTGACCTGAATGCCCCCCGGCCACTTGTAAACGGTATGCTTTTTCCTATCAGGGATGGTTGATGAAACAAGGATTAATCAAATCGGCTGTAAGATCGCGTTTCTTTTTGACGAGCCGCAGGCGGGCTTCCAATCAGATCCGTGCCTCATTGCAACACTACCTGTCACTTGCAGAGCGGATTGGACCCGAGGCGGGCCGGCGTATGGTTCGGGTTCCCCCGATGCTGGGTGTGGATGAAGACATGCGCAGCTGGTCGTTTTTTATGATTCTTGAACATAACGTCATCGTCAACCGCAGCATCAGCAGTATTGTTGGCAGCCTCGCCCGCGGCGAGCAACCGGCGGATAACGGGATCAAAGATCCCAAAAAAGATGTCATGCCCTCGTCGGACCCGGGCGCGGAACAGATCGAAGCCCTGCAGGCATCCATTGACCACCATCTTGCCGCCGTATCCGCATTGGACGGGCTGCGCAAGACGGCAACCAGCCGCCACCCCATTTTTGGACATTTGAATGCGCATGGCTGGCATTGCATGTTTGGACTTCATCTGGACATTCACCGCAGACAGGCGGAAGCTGTCCGCCAGGCCCTGGCTTAGCATTCTGACGCCAAGTGTGTCCGATTGATTGGCCATCCGCCGGACAATGGTCAATCGTTTCAAGCGGTCAAGAAAGCGGCCCACATTAGGGTGACCCGCTGATGCGCCGTCACAGCGAGATGATTTTGGAGAATCGAGGATGAAAGAGATTGCGGCCATATACGGCAGCCCCCGTCGCAAGGGAAACACATCGACCCTGCTCCAGCAGGCAGTCCGCGGTGCGCGAGATGCCGGAGCCCAGGTGACAGAAATCGTGTTGCGTGATTTGAAAATGTCGCCTTGCCTTGAAATATACGGCTGCAAGAAGACGGGACACTGCGTTATCAAAGA
>JASFFF010000150.1:0-8407 GCA_050124445.1 Desulfosarcina sp. | reverse complement strand
CATCTCCAAAGCGGCTGATACGGCACTATCGGGGTGGTTTCCGTCCGACTGGGCCACGCCGAATACCGCTTCGATTTCGTCTCCGATGAATTGAAGCACCATGCCGCCATTTTTGCGGATCACGCCGGCCATCTCGCTGAAATAGCGGTTGATCATCTCTACGACGGCCTTGGGGCTGCGTTTTTCGGCAAATCCGGTGTAGTTGCGCAGGTCGCTAAACAGGATGGTGACATCGAGAATTTCTCCGGATGGGGCAATGGCATCGTCCAAGATCTTCTGACTGATTTCAGGAGAGACATACTGGTCAAAGCTGGACCGACAAAAGTCTCTCTCTTTTAGGCCCAGCATCATTTGGTTGGTTTTTTCGGCCACACGCGCAAATTCGTCGCTGGACAGGATAGGCACCTGTTTTTCCAGATTTCCCCGGCTGATCTCTTCCATGGCGGCAAGCTGGGTATCCAGTATCTCTTTCAAGTTGGAGGCGTAGCGGTGGACAATGATCAGCGAAATTCCCAGCATCACGCACAAGGCGAAGGCGATCTCCTTGAAAATCCCCCAATAAATCTCCGGACGGGAGTTACCTTGTCCGATGAGGTAATACACATCCAAAAGCACCATCAACAAAATGGCAAAGGCCATCATACCCACGACGGTGACGATCAGCACGACGATTTTTTTACTCACCGTCAACAGTTTTCCCGGAGGCATGCTAAAGGTCTTGCGCCCTTTGAAGTTTCGAACAATCTGTCGTTCGGTGGAAAGGTAACTCAGCATGCCGCTGAACATACCGGATGCGGCGCAACCGGCCAGCACCTTAATGGCCGTGGATGCGTACGGCAGAAAAAAAAAGTAGTAGATGACAACCATTGCCAGGCCGGCAACCATCCAGGCGGTCATGTCGGCCAAAAAGGCCTGCAAGGGAAGCTTATATACATTTAGGACGGGTGAATGGTTCCCGGCAAGAAGCGCCGTTGAGCGTCGATGGAACCACAGCCGCAGCGGCAGCACGCCAAGAATGGGACCATAGGAAATCCAAACGGCCTTTGCATACCCGAGGCCGTCTATAAACGGTCAGACTTGAGCCCCGTATACAACTAGAATCGCCGTAAATACCAAATATATGGATGTCAATTCAAACATGATGTCGCTGTTGCACCAATGGGGTTAAAAATAGTGAAACGTTCTTGTTTATAGCAAAGGATCGCCTTTTAGGCGATGATCTTTTTCGCTGGCACCATCAAACCAGCATTGTCGATCAATGCTGGTCTGAAGATTCGGCAGGTCATGCGTTAGGCAATTGCGGTGGGTGCGATTTCAGCCTCAAGACCGCGGGTTTGGTGCAGACGCGTAAATCACGCGCCCTGCCTTAACAGTCATGCGGCAGGGATTGCCACCCAGGCGGTATGCCAACTCTGCCGGCTCTTGTATGTCCCACACGGCAAAATCCGCCTGCTTGCCAACCGCGAGCGTCCCCCAACGGTCTTGCTTGCCCAGGGCACGGGCGGCATTGATCGTGAAACCGCTCAATGCCTCAGCCGGCGTCAATCCAAATAGAACACAGGCCATGTTCATCATTAAAAGCGGCGATGTGCTGGGACTGGTACCGGGGTTGCAGTCGGTGGACAAGGCCATGGGCACCCGCTTGCGGCGTAACAAGTCGATGGGCGGTTTCCGGCTTTCATTGAGGAAATAAAAGGCCCCGGGCAGCAACACGGCCACGGTTCCGGCTGCAGCCATGGCCTCGGCACCCTCGGCGCTGAGATATTCCAGATGGTCCGCACTGAGGGCGCCGAAACGGGCGGCCAGGCAAGCGCCCTGACTGTTGCTGAGCTGCTCAGCATGCACCTTGACTGGTAGACCATAGCGTTGGGCCGCAACGAAAACGCGCTCTGTCTGGCCCGGTGTAAACGCGATACGTTCACAGAATACATCCACCGCCTGGGCCAATCCTTCAGCGACCACGGCGGGTAACATTTCGTGGATCACCAGATCGATGTATGCATCGGCGCGACCCTTGAATTCCG
The DNA here is from genome assembly GCA_050124445.1 of Desulfosarcina sp. Classification (GTDB taxonomy): domain Bacteria; phylum Desulfobacterota; class Desulfobacteria; order Desulfobacterales; family Desulfosarcinaceae; genus Desulfosarcina. The sequence goes on along the minus strand of JASFFF010000150.1, from coordinate 6,383 downwards.
GTGGCAAGGTATGCGCGCCCAGGAACGTGGCTACAACCGAAGGCGGTAATTCCCGGCCCAGGCGCCGCGCAACGCGCAACATTTTAAGCTCATTGGACGTATCCAGACCATAGCCGGATTTGATCTCCACTGCCGTTACCCCCTCGGCCTGCATGGCCTCGAGCCGTCTGGCAGATTGATCAAAAAGGTCTGTTTCCGAAGCATTTCTGACAGCTGCAACCGTGCTGGCGATGCCGCCGCCCGCTCTGGCGATCGCTTCATAGGTAAGGCCATTGAGCCGCATTTCAAATTCGGCGCTGCGATTGCCGGCATAAACCAAATGGGTATGGCAGTCGATAAGCCCTGGGGTTACCCAGGCATTTTCCAGCCGCTGAACCGTCCCGGCGGCACGCGACGCATCCGCGGGCAGATCCTGCTGCGGTCCCAGCCAGGCAATCCGGCCGTCGGCAACTGCCATGGCTGCATGCTCCATGACACCGTATGGGGGTTGACCGGCCATGGTGGCCAGCCGGGCCTCCAGCCATAATGAATCGATCCTACCGGGAAAAGTGGGAATCATGTAGGCCTGCCGGATTTGGGTTTGCTTCTCAGCAGCACAACCGTGGCACCGGTTCCGCCGTCGCAGGATCGGGCGCTGGTAAAGGCGATCACCCAGCGCTTCCAGCGTCCACTGGCCAACCATTTTAAAACATTTCGTTTGAGCACCGGTGGCCCTGGAGAAGATCTCCCCCGACCATGAACCACAAGCACAGCGCGCATGCCGGTGCTGACGGCCCGCTGCATGAATTTCTCGAAATGTGACCGCGCCCCTGCCACATTGAGGCCGTGAAGATCCACATGACCCTGGATCGAAAAATGCCCACCGTGAATGCGCCTGAAGATTTCCGGGGGCATCCACCCTGCCGATCCTTCGACATACTCAGCCGTGTGCTTGATCACAAAACCGGCGCCCGTTTCAATCAGGCACTTGAGATGCCGCACAGCCTCGACTTCCGAATCCTCCCTATCCACCTCGGGCGGCTGTGGCCGCCGCGAGACCGGTGCAACCGGTCGCTTTCCACCCAAGGGAACCACATCGGCCATGGCTTCTCTAAACAGCCGTTTTTCCTCGGCCGCAGTCAGCGGGCGCGTTGGCAACTCAGGCAGGCGAACATCGGGCAGCTCAATTTTCTTGCGAGACAAAAGGGTGCCCAATGATTCAAAAGGCCGGTTATCGATGGAAGCGCGATGGCGGGTCATGGTCTCTCCGGCGGATGGATTCAGGCGGTCATTAAGGGATCAAAATGGCGTTGCAATATCGGCCGTCGGCAGTGGGCTTCGGCATGGCCCGCCCACCTTACAACTCCGGTGCACCGGATGGTACCAGGCAGACAAAGGTCAGCTTCTCATCACCGCTGTTTCTGATCTGGTGCAGGTCATTTCCGGGGATAAAGGCAACACTGCCAGGCTTAACGGGCACCCAGGTGCCATCTTGCCAGACGTCGCCGGTGCCGCTATGGAAAAAAATCTCATGTTCCCAGTCATGTTGGTGCCTGGGCGTATATCCGCCTTTATCGAGTTCGAAAACACGCATGCAAAAATTGGGGGCGCCATCATCCTTGCCGATAACCACCCTGCCCGATACACCCTTGACCGCGTCACTGTCGAATCGCGTTTCGGGGACTTGACTGTATGCAATCACTTTCATGGCTGTTTGCCTTTCTTGGCAAGCGGATCGTAAACACTACAGGCAAATTATGAACCGGTCTCTCTCCTGTCAACCGTTTATTGCTGACCCGTATAGGTTGCGCCTTACCAATCCCCCACGTCTGTCTGGATACGTCCGTCGAGGCCTGAGGTAGCCGTCTGCTTGACGGTCCTGAGCTGTTGCGCTGGAATAGAAAGGTTTGGGTTTTCTTCCGTGTCACAAGGTGTTAACAATACACGCGTCATTGCCACCGTCAGCCATGATGGCCCCGTAAAAAGTTGAAAAGCGGATGGTTCCGTAAAAAGCGCCGAGATCAAGGCTTGCGAATCCCGAGGAATGAGGAGTACTTATGGGTACTTCGCAGTGACGAGGGATGAAGCGTAACGCAGATATCGGACTTTTTGCGGAACCATCGACCATGGAGGATGAAGAGGACTTACATGGATTTGAATCAAGCATGCCCACACAAGGTATTGGATGCTGAAAGCGCGTTATCCAAAATCAAAAATGGCAGCCGGGTCTTCATCGGCACGGGGTGCGGCGAACCCCAGCACCTAATCCGCACCATGGTGGAAGATCTGAACATGCAGGACATCATGGTTTACCAGATGCTCTCATGGACCTTTTCCAGGTATGTGGATGAACCGCGATTTCTACGCCGCTTCTCGCTCAAACTCTTTTTCATCAGCGCCTGGATGAGAAAGGCCGCTTTCGAAGGCAAAATCGACTACGTGCCCACCTATTTGTCCCAGATTCCCCGATACTTTGCCAGCAACCGCATTGGACTGGACGTGGCCCTGATTCAGGTCAGCCCGCCGGACCGCTTCGGCTACTGCAGCCTCGGTGTCTCCGTGGACATCACCCGCGCCGGCGTTCAGCATGCACGCCTGGTAATCGCCCAGGTCAACCCCCGCATGCCCAGAACCTGGGGAGACAGCTTTGTGCATATGGACGACATCCACTATTTCGTCGAGCATGAAGAGCCACTGGTCGAGGCCTTGCCCAGCATCAAAGACAAAGAGACAGCCAGCCGCATCGGCTTTTACGTCAACCAGCTGGTGGATGACGGCGCCACCCTGCAGATCGGCTTTGGTCACCTGCCCTATGCCGTCTTGCAAACCCTGACCAACAAGCAAGATCTGGGAATTCATACCCAGTTGATTACGGATGGCTTCTTGCACCTGTTTGAAAAGAAGGTGATCACCAACCGCCGGAAAACCATGCTGCCCGGCCGCACGGTGGCCTCGCTGTGCATGGGATCGGAACAGTTATACCGCTATGTAGACAACAACCCCATGTTTTACTTCCGGTCCTCCGAGTTCGTCAACGACCCGACCGTCATTGCCCGGAACGATAACCTGATCTCTATCAGCTCGGCCCTTGAAGTGGACCTGACCGGCCAGGTCTGCAGCGACTCTATGGGTCACATGTTTTACAGCGGCATCGGCGATCAGGTCGACTTTCTACGCGGCAGCGCCATGTCCAAAGGGGGATTTTCGGTTATCGCCCTGCCCTCCACCGCCCAGGGTGGCAAGGTGTCCAGAATCGTTCCCCACTTGAGCGAGGGCGCCGGCGTGGCCACGACGCGCGGAGACGTCAATTTCGTGGTCACTGAATATGGCATCGCCGAACTTAGCGGCAAAAGCATCTACCAGCGTGTGATGGAGTTGGCCCAGATCGCCCACCCAAAATTCAGGGAAGATCTCATCGATGTGGCCAAAAGCCGTCACTACATCTTCTCGGATCAATTGCCGCCGTCACAGGATGATCTGATCTTTATCGAGGGCTACAAGGACCGCATGACCTTAAAGGACGGCAAAACCGTGGAATTTCGCCCCCTGCTGCCCTCGGACGAATTCGCCTACCGCAATTTCTTCTATTCCCTGCGTGAAGAGACCATCTACTTCCGATTTTTTTACAGAATGAAATTGTTTTCTCATGAAGTGGTTCAGGAGCAGTGGGCCAGTGTGGATTACCGCAAGAATATGTCCATGGTCGGCCTGACACGCATCGGCGGTCATCAGGAGATTGTGGCCATCGGCTCCTATGCGGACGAAAGCGACTCTGAGGCGGAAGTCGCCTTTGTCGTGCGGGAGGATTTCCAGGGCATGGGCCTGGCGTCCCATCTGTTGCATATTCTTGAACGCATCGCCAAGGAAAATCAATTCAAAGCGTTCACCGCTACCATGCTGCGTGAGAACACGGCCATGATCCACGTTTTTAGAAAGCGCTATCCCAAAGCGACAACCGAAGTCAGCGACGGCAGCGACATTAAAATGACCATGCTATTTGACGACTCCGATCAATCGGACCAAGGCAGAGACACTTGAAACGGCGTACATTGCACGGCACGGCTGCCTTTTTTCACCCACACCCGCACCATGGCGACGGTCTCCCCTGCCATGTTGACCACAGTTGCCAATTTCTCCACGTGCGTGATGTCTCGCTTGACGATTTTCAGATATGAACTATCGGGGTTGTAGGGATCCGGAATCAAGATGATCTGTTCCGGGTCAAAGGGATGCCTTTGTGCTGTACCGCTGTACGGCACATGGGTTTTGGCAAGGGATCGAAGATCCTTGGGAGGGCTATATTTTTCAATTTCAAACGTCACCGATTTTTGAAGGCAGGTGGTCGTCATCGTCATTTCTTTCTATGGTGCAAGACCAATAGTTGTACCCTAATTGAGCGAAAACTGGAGCGCTTCAGAGCCAAGGCGGCGGGGGTGAAACCGTAATCGACTACTGCGAACCCTTGGCAACGCTGGATCTGGTGTTCTCCGGCTTTCCCGCAGGGTAAACAACATGGACACCATGACAAAATTTTTTATTTACTTATACCCGCTTTAAGATAGCTTTTAGTAGCGCACATTAAATTCAGGGTAATCTCCCCGATAGTCAGCCCAGGTGACGTCGACCGTTTCCACCCGCGCGATGGGAGGACCCGTTTGACACCAATTAATCAAAGCCAGCACATCCTTTTTTTGGCCTTCGATTTCCGCCTGGACCGTGCCGTCAGGCCTGTTTCTGACCCAGCCGGTGACACCGTATCGCCCCGCCGCCCGTTGGGTCTCCGCTCTGAAGCAAACCCCTTGAACCCGCCCGGAAACAATCAGCCGGGCCCTGGCTTTTTCTTCCATTGCATCCTCCTGACCTTGCTTTGGTCCCTGTTACCGTATGCGTTCAGAATATTTCCAGCCTTGTCGGATGTCAAGCCGACCGACCCGGGCGACACCATCGCCGGCCGGCCTGAAAACGATCCCACACCCCTTGCGCATTTGATTTGACAGGTGCACGGGTTGCCATTGGCGTATCCGGGCTTAAAATGGATACTGGATCATGACACCGATCCGCCCGGCAATGACCGACGACTTGCTGGGCACGGCAGTGCATGCTGTGGACACCATTTTTTAAAAAAGGCGGATAATGGATCATTGACATGGCTGATATTTAATTGTAGCCGATTATCTGCGACGATGCTTTTTTGGACACTGTTTATAATCAGTGCTGGTCACGAATTGATTGCAGGTGAGGCACCTATGAAGATTGATATTAGGTCTGAGGTTGGCGCTTTAAAGGGGGTGATCCTGCATACACCCGGACCGGAAGTGGAGAACATGACGCCGAAAAATGCAGAGCGGGCCCTTTACAGCGATATTCTCAACCTCCCTGTCGCCCGGAAGGAGTATGCCCAGCTGGCCAACCTGCTAACTGCCGTCACCCAGGTCTACGAGGTGGGTGGCCTGCTTGAATCGGTCCTGGCCGTTCCGGCGGTTAAAGATAGACTGGTGCTGCATATATGTGAGGCCGAAGGCTGCCTGGATTTTTGCGATGACCTGCTGGCGCTACCGGAAAAAGAACTTTCCCGACAGCTCATCGAAGGGGTTGTGTTACCACGCGACAACCTGACCCGGTTCCTGGCCGACGAACGCTTTTGCCTGCGGCCCCTGCACAATTTCTTCTTCATCCGTGACGCCGCCATGGCCATCTTGGATGAGATCCTAATCGGTCGGATGGCAAAGCCGGTCAGGGGCAGGGAGTCGATGATCATGGAAGCCATCTTCGACCACAGCCCACAATTTTCCGTCAACACGGTCAACCCGACAGCCCAAAAAAAACCGGATCCGGGAGCCACCATCGAGGGGGGCGACGTGCTGGTGGCCCGAGAAGACATACTGATTATTGGCAATGGCAGCCGCACCTCTTCCCAGGGGATCGATTTTATTATCGAACGGCTTCGGCATCAAAAAGACCGCCAACGCCATATTCTGGTACAGGAATTACCCCGGCAGCCCGAATCATTCATTCATCTGGACATGGTATTCACCTTCCTGGATCAGTATCATTGCATGGTCTTCGAACCACTCATGCTCAAACCGAACAAATATCAGACGATTCATATCCTGATAGAAAATGGTCGGGTTACCCGCATCCATGAGGAGCAATGTCTCATCGATGCCTTGCGTCATTTGGGCATGGATTTATCCCCAATATGCTGCGGCGGTCCAAACGACCTGTGGGTACAGGAACGTGAACAGTGGCATTCAGGCGCCAATTTTTTCGCTTTGGCACCGGGTCAGGTGGTGGGCTATGCCCGCAACGTGCATACCATGGAAGCAATGAGCAATCAGGGCTTCGAAATCATCCCCGCCGACGATATTATTGAAGGGCGCCGGCAGCTGGACACGCTGGGCCCG
>JASFFF010000149.1:0-8409 GCA_050124445.1 Desulfosarcina sp. | reverse complement strand
GGGCACACTGGACTCAATGGCTGCCAGGTGGGTCACCAGACCCAAATCCATTACTTCCTGGACCGATGCGGATGCCATCAGGCCGAAACCGGTCTGCCGGACGGCCATGACGTCCTGGTGGTCGCCAAAAATCGAGAGGGCGTGGGCAGCAATCGCACGGGCGGTCACATGCAGGACGCCAGGCAGCAGTTCACCGGACATCTTGTACATGTTGGGAATCATGAGCAACAGTCCCTGGGAGGCCGTGTAGGTGGAAGTCAATGCACCGGCCGCCAGGGAGCCATGAACAGCGGCGGCAGCACCGGCTTCGCTTTGGAGCTGACGCACCAGCAAGGTCTGGCCGAAAATGTTCTTGCGACCGGTAGCCGCCCACTCATCGCAAATTTCGCCGATGGGCGAGGAAGGGGTAATGGGATAAATGGCGGCCACTTCACTCATGGCATAGGCCACGTGGGCGGCAGCGGTGTTCCCGTCGATGGTTTTCATTTTTTTTGCCATAACTGCTCCTTGTAACGGGTTATAAATGTAGAATCGACTCTGCAGCAGCCGGTATCAAAGGGGCTGTCGCAGAAAACTGGTGCGTTATTATCAAACGGGGACGAACGATTGGCGGAATCTCATCAGCATCGATAGCTTTTATCGTGGTAAATGAAATTTTAAATCACATTGAAACCAACTTGACAAGTATAAATTGATCTGCACGAGGACGTTCCTAACAAATTGAATCCATTTACGTTTCTTTTATCTTCCGATAGCGCCTTGCCATTTTTCCACTGGTTCTATTGCGACGGTTCGGCCAATTCGTCAAAGCGGCACTCAAGCTTCAGCGATTCCCCGTCAAAACTGGTCTTGATCCTGTAGGGCAGCGTCTTGAACAGCGAGATCATGGCCTTGTTTCGCGGCGAGGTATAGGCCACCAAGCCCGAGATGCCATTGTCCCGGGCAGCCCGGGCCAGCTTGCGGATAAACAGTTTGCCCAATCCCTTGCCCTGGTATCCCGAGGATATGGAAAAGGCCACCTCGGCGACGTTGCTCTCAACAAGCAACAGGTACTCACCGACCCCCACTACCTTGCCAAAGCCGAATTCGCCCACAACGGCCACCAGGGTCAGGTCCTTGATGTAATCGATCTGGGAGCGGGTCTCCACGTCGCTGCGATCGAAGCTGATCTTGTCATGGAAGAAACGCAGCTGCACGTCCTTTTTGTCAAGGCTGTAGTAGTGCTCCTGAATTCGGCGTTCGTCCACCGGTTTAGAGGGCCGGATGGTGATCTCTTCCCCGTCGCGGGCGATCGTCTCCTCCAGATGGATGGGATAGACCCCACGGGTGGCCTCCCCCAGACGGCGCTCTTTGCCGATGAGGCGCGCTTCCTTGGCCTCGGTGAACAGCTGATCGCGATGGTCGGGGTGGGCAATGCCGATCAGGGCCAGCACCCGCTCCTGCAGGCTCTTGCCAAACAAGTTGACGGCGCCGTACTCGGTGACCACATAGTGCACGTCGCCCCGGGGAACGACCACAGAAGGACCGCTGAGGAAGGGAACGATGTTGCTGCGCTTGCCGTCCTTGGAGGTGGCGTAGAGCATGAGAATCGACTTGCCGCCCTTGGAGCGTTTGGCGCCACGGACAAAATCGGGAATGCCGGAGACCCCGGCAAAAAAGGTGTGCTCAGAGGCCTCGGCAGACGTCTGACCGGTCAGGTCGATGGTATGGGCCACGTTTAGCGAAATCATGCGGTTGTGTTGGGCGATGACGAAGGGGTCGTTGACGTAGTCCGAAGGCCGGAAATCCACACCCGGGTTATCGTGGATAAACTCATACAAATTCGGGCTGCCGATGGCGCATGAGGCCACCAGCTTGCCTTCGTTGAGACCCTTCTTGCGGTTGGTGATCACCCCCGAGGCATACAGATGCATCACATCATCGGTAAGGTACTGGGAATGAAATCCCAGATCGTTCTTGCCGGCCAAGGCCTTGACCGTGGCCTGGGACGCCGCATCCAAACCGATCTGAAGGGTGGATCCGTCATCCACGAAGCGGGCAATGTGCTTGCCGATCCTTTCAGCCGCGTCAGATCGCTTACGCAAATTGATCGATAAGATGGGCTCCTCATGCTCAACAATGATGTGGACATTGTTGACATGGATGAAGCTCTGACCCATGGTACGGGGCATTTTTGGGTTGACCTGAGCGATAACCAGGTCGGCGCTCTGGGCCGCGGCCAGGGTCACGTCCACGGACACCCCCAGGCTCATCCAGCCGAAATCATCCGGCGGGGAGACCTGTACCAGGGCAACATGAATGGGCAGTTTTCGGGAGAGAAACAGGCTGGGCACCTCGGACATGTTCATGGGGGTGATAAAACGCATGTAGCGGGCAATGCCTTCGGTGTCCGCCGAACCCAGGTATATCGTTCGGATATTGAGGCTGTGGTCCCGGGTCTTGTCGGCAATGGCCGACAAAGAGGTTGTTTCCCGGGCCATCAGACGTACAACCTCCAGCCCGCTGATATTGATGGCAGTTGCCGACAATGCCCGGACCAATTCCTGGGGCTCGCCGCTGGCACTGCCAATATAAACCCGTTGTCCAGGACGGATCATGCTAACGGCCTCTTCCGCCGTACGCGTTTTCTCCACATAACCGTCGGCCCAGTACAATGACCGCTTCATCAGCTGCCTCCTGTGAATTGTTGAATGGTAGTGTCGCCAGGCGGCCCGACCGCCATGGCGTGAGCCGGGAATACAAGTGGCTCATGGCCATCCAAGACGGCGGCAAACCGGTTTTTCAGCCGAGCAGTTAGCGCTTTTCCAGAAAGAAACGGCAATCGGCCACGGCAGTTCCTTCGCCTTCAGGATGGACCAACAAGGGGTTAATGTCCAGTTCTTTGATATGTTGCCCCAAAATATCGTACCCGATTTTTCCAGGCCGGCTGAAAGCACCGACCACGATAACAGGCGTGGAATTGAACAAGGCGTCAAGCCCATCCACGGTGGTTCACCCGCTTTCGATCGGTTTCAAAAGCAAAAAAAGGGATTGCGTCGATCATGGACCGCCCGCGCATCCCGATTGCCTCAATGGATTTCAAATCGGCCGCCCCCGTGGCGGGGCAGCATTGAAATTGGTTATACCATTAATATCTGAGCGGGATATGGGCTGTCAAGCACAAAGCCGTTCGCCTCTTGAAATCAAACCTGTGTCGTGTTAATTTATCGTTAAAAAAGGTTAAATTAACCGGCGGGCGAATGGTCCACGCTGCACATTAGCAATTAATTTGGTTAGACCATTATGACGCCATATCAATTGCCATGGCAGCAGTAGACCGTGGCTGCATTTTTCGAAGCCATCATTTCAGCATGTTACACAAACTGACACCTATTAAACCCAAGCGCATCTCCGATCAGGTGTTTGATCAGCTGCGAGAACTGATCTTTCGGGGAGAATTCAAACCCGGTGAAAAGATTCTTACCGAAAGGGAGTTGGCCGAAGCCTTTAAAGTTAGCCGCACCTCGGTAAGAGACGCCATAAACAAATTGGTGGTCATGGGCCTGCTGGATCAAAAACAGGGCCAAGGGACCTTTGTCCGCTTACCGGAATCCAGGGAGAAAAGCATCCTTGCCGCCATGGTGGAGAGCCAGGACGCCACCATCACCGACCTGTTGGAAGTCCGCATGGGCCTCGAGTGCAATGCCGCCGCCATGGCGGCCACGCGGGCCGTTGAAAAAGATTACCAGTTTATGGAAAAAAGCATCGAAGAGATGCAAAAAGAAGTACAATCGGGAAGATTGGGCTCCGAGGCGGACGCATCCTTTCATATGGCCATCGCCTATGCGACCAATAACCCCTTACACGTCTTCATCATGAAGAATTTTTACGACTTTCTGTTCACCGGTATCAAGGTCAACTTGGAGGGACTCTATCAGGTTCCAGGCAATATCGACACGATTTTGGAGCAGCACGGGCGCATCTATCAGGCCATTAGACGGCGTGACCCGGAGGAGGCCTACCGGGCTATGAAGCAGCATATCGATTTTGTTTACGATTTTTTCCAAGGCCAGAGTAAATAGGCAGGCATTTCAGGGTTGACGATCAAAAAGAATGGCCTGTTTCAGTAGGCATCACCCCAGCAAGAAAATATAGGACAGAGGCCGCTTTGCAGCGTGCCTCTGCCTCCAATCCGCATCCCCACCGATTTGGTTAGAGCAACTTTTCAAAAAAATCGTTCCCCTTGTCGTCAACCAGGATAAAGGCTGGAAAATCCTTGACGCTGATCATGTAAATGGCCTCCATGCCCAGCTCGGGATACTCCAGAACCTCCACAGAGGTGATGCACTCCTTGCCTAATCGGGCGGCCGGTCCACCGATAGAGCCAAGATAAAACCCGCCGTACTTTTTACATGCCTGGGTCACTGCCTTGGAACGATTGCCCTTGGCAAGCATGATCATCGAGGCCCCGTGGGCCTGGAAGATCGGCACATAAGAATCCATGCGGCCGGCGGTGGTGGGCCCGAAGGAACCCGATGCGTGCCCTTCTGGTGTCTTGGCGGGACCGGCGTAATAGATGATGTGATCTTTCAGATATTGGGGCAGCCCCTGCCCACTGTCCAGCCGCTCCTTGAGTTTGGCGTGTGCAATGTCGCGCCCCACGATGATCTTACCGGACAGTTTGAGACGGGTGGCCACCGGATAGCGAGACAGTATGGCCCGGATCGCGTCCATGGGTTGATTCAGGTCTATGGCCACGGCCTCAGCATCACTGGCCTGCGGTTCAGGCAGAAAACGCGCCGGGTCAGTTTCCAGCTGTTCCAAGAAAATGCCCTCGGCGGTGATCTTGGCTTTTATATTGCGATCGGCACTGCAACTGACACCAATACCGATGGGGCAAGAGGCGCCATGACGCGGTAGGCGGACCACACGGACGTCGTGGCAGAAGTACCTGCCACCGAACTGGGCGCCGATGCCCAGTTCCCGGGACCGCATCAGCAGCTCCTTTTCCAATGCCCGGTCGCGGAATCCATGGCCGACATCGCTGCCGGCCGCAGGCAGGTGATCCAGGTAACCGGCCGATGCCAGCTTTACCGTTTTCAAGTTGAATTCTGCCGATGTCCCGCCGACGACGAAGGCCAGATGGTAAGGCGGGCAGGCAGCGGTGCCCAGCGTCTTCATCTTGGCCGTCAGAAAATCGACCAAGGTTCCCGGATTGAGGACCGCCTTGGTCTCCTGGAACAGGTAGGTTTTGTTGGCCGAACCGCCGCCCTTGGCGATAAAGAGAAATTTATAGGCATCGCCTCCGGTGGCGTAGATTTCTATCTGTGCCGGCAGGTTGCAGCCGGTGTTGCTCTCTTCATACATGGAAAGCGGCGCATTCTGGGAGTAGCGCAGGTTGCCTGCGGTATAGGCGTTGTATATGCCCTTAGCAAGGGCCTTTTCGTCGCTGTACCCCGTCCACACACACTGGCCCTTTTTCCCCATGACAATGGCGGTGCCGGTATCCTGGCACATGGGAAATTCCATTTCAGCGGCAATTACTGCATTTTTGAGCATTTCAAGAGCCACATAGCGATCGTTGTCAGAGCTGTCCGAATCGTCGAGAATCTGCGCCAACTGCGCCAGGTGGGTCGGCCGCAACAAGTGGGAAACATCTTTGAATGCCGCTTCGGCCAACTGTTCCAAGCCTTCGGGTGCAATCTTGAGAATGGTCTGACCCTCAAAACGGGACGTGGTCACGTGATCATCCGTGAGCCGCCGGTAGGCGGTATCGTCCTCACCCAGGGGCAATAGTTCGGCGTATTTGAATTCGTCCATGGTGATCTCCTTGTGCGTATCACGGTTTGTCGGCTTGGAGCGATCGGGAGAGCGGCAGTGCTGCTGCCGCTGAACCGCCGAGGGAAGGGCGTCAATTTAATGGGGGGGATTCGTTATTGTCAAGCAATTATCCGGCAATCATGCGCGCCATGTCCCGATCTTTTTGCTGCCACAGGTGGTTCAGCCAATCCTGGAAGTTCCGTTTGAACAGGGGATCCTGAAGGTAGTCACCCATCAATTCATTGTTAATGGGCAAGGTTTTGACGCGCACTTTGACCTTTTTAACCCGGCCGCAGACAAAATCCCAAAAAGTGCCCACACCCTCAGGATAGGCAATGGTCACATCCACGATATGCTGCAGCTTGTCTCCCATGGCTGCCAGCACAAATGCCAGCCCCCCGGCTTTGGTGCGCAGCAGATGGGCATAGGGTGAGCGCTGACGGGCGTGCTTCTCGGGGGAAAAACGGGTGCCCTCCACGAAATTCATCACCGAGACGGGAATGTTTCTGAATTTTTCGCAGGCCCGCTTGGTAATCTCCAGATCTTTGCCGATCAAATGGGGATGCTTTTTTAGAAAGGACCGGGAATAGCGTTTCATGAAGGGAAAGTCCAGCGCCCACCAGGCCTGTCCCAGCACGGGGAACCAAAAAAGCTCCTTCTTCAGGAAAAATTTGAGAAATGGGATTTTGCGATGAAAGACATTCTGAAGCACCAAAATATCAACCCAGGATTGGTGATTGGCCACCACCATGTACCACCCTTTTGGGTTGAGATTATCGATCCCCTGCACATCCCAACGGATTCCGTTGAATATGCGTTGGTTGAGCTTGTTGACGGCGATCCAGCCGGTGGCGATGGCCGTCAGGATCCGCCGACAGACATGTTGAATTGGCGGGAGGGGCAAGACGACCTTGATCAAGGCCACGATGAACAGGGGGATGCAGCACGCAGCCGTGTTGAGTGCATAAACCAACAAGGACATGATTCCGCGCAACCCATGAAGAATCGATTTAACCATTAACGTCTGTGCCCACCGCATTGAGGTTGAAAATAAAGTGAACCCAATGCCATATTTAGGAAAAAGCGGCCAGGCTGACAAGCAAACGGCGCTGACCTGACAAAAGTTTTACAAACTAGGGTCGTTTAATTGGTTGTTACCGGGTGCGACAATTTCGGCATTACCAATCGGTCAATTGAATGGCGCTTAACTTCGGTGTTATTGAATATCAATACTTAAAAAAATGTGCTTTTTGGCGGATCATGTCAAGTTTGCCAAGCAACCCTGCCCGAATAGCGTCGCTCAGCCCGGACATTGCGCCTAACAGAGACGTTCATGCATGGTTCGCGTTAGCTGCGTCGCGCCAGGTAAATGCCGTTGGCGGTCACGGTGTGCATCAGGGGATTATCAAATGGAATAGATATCCCCTGCGCCTGGGCAAAGACGGCAGACAGACGCTTGAGAAACGACTCTTTGGGCGGGTCGTTGGACCAAATCGCGAACAAGCCCTGGGGTTTTAAAAACGTTTTGAGTCGGCGCAACCCGGGCGCTGCATACAGGCGCTTGTGGTGGTCATGCAGCCAGGATTCCGGGGTATGGTCGATATCCAATAAAATGGCGTCGAAACGGGTGCCATCGGCTTCCGGATCAAACCCGCCCCGGTCAACCAATCTGAAAAAATCTGCATGGTGAAATACACAGCGGCCATCTTCGGTAAGCACGTTTCCATTGGGCACCAAGCCGCGACGGTGCCATTCAATTACCGGGGCCAAGGCTTCAACAACCACCAGGCGCTTGACCTGGTTATATTTCAATGCTGCCGCTGCTGTATATCCCAATCCGAGCCCACCGATCACAACGTCCCAGCCATCACCGCTCAACGCCCCCAAGGCGACATCCGTCAGGGCCACCTCGGCCTCGTGGAACAGGCTCGACATGAGATAGTCGTCACCCAATTTGATCTCGTACACGTCACGGCCATGCAGCCCAAGCATGCGTCGACGTTGGAGAACCAGTTCCCCCAGATGCGTCTTCTGATAGTCGAGCTCTGCAAAATTCGGATTCATGGGCAATGATCACCTTTTTTCCGGGTTATCGCAAGGGTCAATCGACCGTCGCAGCGCAACGACAATGGCATCGATTGCACCATGCGGGGCCATTGGATGAAACACGGCAACTGCGTGGGTCACGGAAAGTGCGCCCCCTTAGCGTGCGCCGTATTCGGTATCTGCATCGTACTGATCATCTATTTTGAATATCGTAGGGTTGCGGCGGTCACCAGACCCCACACCCAGTTGAAAACCAGAACCACCGCCGGTGTCCACATGCCCAGGCGCAATCCGGCCGGACCTGCGTTGGTCTCATATGGAAAAATGTAGAATAGTTGGAAAACCGTTGGCGCAATGCTTAACAGGGTTCCTTTTAACAGGAAACGCGTTTTTAAAAACGGCAGCACAAACAGCAGGCCCCAGATACCGCCCCACACGATGCGCGGGTATAGCCACCCGGCACTCAAAGACGGTGCCATGGCCACACCGAACAAGCGGGCCAGCCCCAGTTCTCCGAACTGCCACAGCACGAGACTGTTTGCCAGGGCACCCAAACAGCCCGCC
>JASFFF010000148.1:0-8423 GCA_050124445.1 Desulfosarcina sp. | reverse complement strand
CGCCACGTTGGCAGCGGTGCCGCTATGGGGTTGAACATTGACGTGGTCGGCACCAAACAGCTTTTTCGCGCGTGCGATTGCCAGGATCTCAAGGTCATCGGCACGACGGCAGCCGGCGTGAAACCGGCGCCCGGGATAACCTTCGGCAGCCTTCATGTTGAACACAGATCCCTGGGCTTCCAGGATTGAAGGCGCAGCATGGTTTTCGGCGGCAATCAAATCGATGGTGTTCTCAATGCGTTCTTTCTCAGCCACCACTATTTGATAAACTTCAGGATCTTTATTGCACAAATGGCTCATTGGATTTGTCTCTGTGCACGGTCGTTTGAGATTTTGAATCGGGGGTTTATGAGCATGACGGTCTTATAATAATTCTCGTGCCAGCATTCCCAGGCCATGCAGCGTCCAAAGGCCGCGTTGCTATCGTCATTTTGCATCCAAAGTGCCGGCAGCATGGCCTGCAGCTGCTTTTTGCTGACAATTTTATCTTTGGTTACCATATTTTGATTCTTGACGTCATGGGTGTTCATTGTCGTTGGTTTTAGACCGGGCCGATTTTGCTGAAGCATCTTTGGTTAGAAAAATAAATGGGATGGCCAGCGGCCCAAAAACGGCACCCATGATGGCCCAAAATAATGTATTCGCGCCCCTTTTATCGGCCATATGCCACAACAGATATGCACACGCGATACATATGACGGAAAGGATAAAGGCGCCTATCATTATTCGAATCCTCCTAAGATTGTGGCCACCCATAAATGGCCAATTCGCCCGATATCTGCGTTTTGCTCAAAATATTATCCTCGGAATATCAACCATATGCACCCCAAGGGCACTTCCTGCGGGGCGCCTGCGGTAATATTTTTCGCACGCCTTGATCTAGAACAAATTTGCCTATTCTGGATGCACAATTGGCTAGTTGTTTTTGGATGCACTGCCACTATTGTCTCAACACCGTCCGCTAAATCCCATTCGGGCTCGCTTGGTCGACAGAATTTCACTATAGCGATTACTGTTGGCGATGGCAACCGCCAGCATACGGGCAGTTATGCCCAACAGCGCCGGATTGGGGCAACCATCGTGTATCCCAAATTTTGCAGGATCTCCCGACAGATGTCCATGACGATGGGTTCATCATTAACCGGCGTTCCGGCTTCTGGGATCTTCGGTCACCATTCACCTGTCTTGCCCACCTTCCCCGCTTTCAAAGGTCGTTAGACGTGTTCAGCGATGGGACGGACTTGAAACAATGATCCAGGAAATACCATTCGCCTATTGCCAAAACCAAATTAGGACCCACTTTACTGTATCAATTCGATCAATTGTGTATTTTAGGGAGGTGAAGATGGAAAAACGCAGTTTGATGGAACGCTTAAACAAAGACGGCATCGTTTGCGCCGAAGGCTATCTATTTGAAATGGAACGTCGCGGATATCTTACCGCCGGCGAGTTTGTGCCGGAGGTGGCCCTCGAACACCCGCAAGCGCTGGCCACCCTGCACAAGGACTTTCAGCATGCCGGATCAGATATAATGGTTGCCTTTACCTACAATGCACACCGTGAGAAGATGCGCATCATCGGCAAAGAGGATTTGCTGGAACCGATCAACAAAGCAGCTCTTGAAATTGCAAAGCAGGTTGCTGCCGATGTTCCCGACGGGCAGGAACCCAATCTCCTGGCCGGCAACATATCCAATTCCAATATTTGGCATCCGAAAGATGCCGCCATGCAAAAAGAAGTCAGGGCAATGTTTGACGAAATGGTCCAATGGGCAGCCGATGCCGCGGTGGATTTGATTATCGGCGAGACGTTTTACTACGCCCAAGAGGCCTTTTGCGCTTTGGAAGCGATCCAGGCGGCAGAGATACCCGCCGTGATCACCATCGCCCCCATGGGAGAAAACAAGATGCGCGACGATTGGTCGGTCACCGATACCCTCAAGGGGCTGGAGGATCGTGGCGCCCAGGTGACTGGCATGAACTGTTTTCGGGGACCGAGCACCATGATGCCTTTTTTGCTTGAGGCCCGCGAACAGCTGAACGGGCCCATGGCGGCGCTACCCGTTCCCTACCGGACCTCAGAACGTCAGCCAACTTTTTTCAACCTGGATGACAACCACGGGTGCACCTGCCCGGCCCCCCACGGGCGCACCTTCCCAACGGCTCTGGATCCGCTTCTGTGCAATCGCTACGAGATCCGTCAGTTCGCATCGGATGCCTGGCAGCATGGGATTCGCTACCTGGGGGTGTGCTGCGGCGCCGCCCCGATTCACATTCGTGAAGTGGCCGAGGCCATGGGCCGTCGGCCGCCTGCCAGCCGCTACTCCGAAAACATGAGCAAACACTTCATGTACGGCGATGACGAGCGTATTCCCGCTCACATTGCCGAATATGGCGATCGGGCGTGAGCCGGCATTGCTGGCCGATTGGTTGTTTGCTAACGGGTATGTTGCACCTCGGTTCCAACCGCATCCGTCAGGGTATGGACGCGGATTTGCCATACCAGCCGTTGGCTGGAAATTGAAACCACCCGTAATAGATGGGGTGTTGACTTGATCTGCGGCTGCATTGCTTCATGGAACCAATCCCATTTTAATAATGAAGCGTTCTTTGATCGTGGCCACTTGGCTGAAAAGATTTTATGCAATATTCGGGTTAACCCTTGCCAAACCCGTCTATCTGGTGTAAGCATGGCGCCAACGCTGAAGCTGTAACTTTGGCTGAAGACGCGTTGCCCCCTACGTAAAATGGTTTTTACCTCCCATACAACAGCCTATTGCTGACGTAAATCCCTGAACGGCAGGTGGATTGCTCATAACGAAGCAGGTGGATAACCGCTGCCAAAAATCGATACCGATTGTCCTGGTGCCGACGATTGGTGGTGGTAACGATCTGATTTGACGAACCCTAAAAAGACCAAAAAGAAAAATTGATGGACGAGAACAAACGTAAAAGAATTGAAGCCAAGCTGCTGCAGCTGTTTACCCAAACCAATCCCAAGGAACATGCCACCGGTCGCACCAAAAAAACGCCCACCGTTGTTAAGGTCATCCGTCGTCGCAGGGGCAAACCCGATCTGCAGGTTGCCTGAACCGCCCTGATGAAACCGTTGCATGGTTTCGGAAATAGTGGTATTTAAACGCTATTTAAGCTGATACCGTTATTGATCCGCACCCAAGGTGCCCAGCGGCCATGAAGCAAAACCTGATCGCCTGCCACGAATGTGACTTGCTGCATCGGTTGCAGCCATTGCCGCAAGAAGGCAAGGCCAGATGCAGTCGTTGCAGCGCGCTGCTCTACGTCGATCATGCCCACACCATCGACCGGCCGCTGGCATTTGCCCTCACCGGGTTGATCCTGCTTTTCATTGCCAATATATATCCCTTTTTGTCACTGGAGTCTCAGGGAACGCTTCTTGAGACCACGCTAATTACCGGAACGATCATCCTCGGTCAGCAAGGCATGCTCGTGATGGCCATCCTGGTTTTACTTACCAGCTTGCTGATTCCATGCACGCTTCTCGGTGCATTGGTTTATGTGTTGGGGCCCCTTAAAAGGGGTGGCCGCCTGCCGATGTCCCGGCGTGTTTTCAGGTTGGCGTTAGCCCTTCGCTCGTGGAGTATGACCGAGATTTTTTTACTGGGCATTCTGGTGTCGGTGGTCAAGCTGGCCAAATTGGCCACCATCATTCCCGGTACGGCGCTGTTCGCTTTTTTAGCACTGGTATTTGTACTGGCAGCGATCAATTCATTTCTAAATCCTCGCGCCATATGGGAGAAAATGGATCAATGACCCCAACCCGGAATATCGCCGCGCATACGGCCGCTGGGGCGGGCTTGTTTAATTGCCATGTCTGCAGTCTCCTGGTTCGACGGTCACCGCTGACCATCAAACCGGATATCAGATGCCCACGCTGTGGGGTGCGCCTGCATTTCAGGAAATCCAACAGCATCGCCCGAACCTGGGCGCTGGTTATCGCCGCGCTGATTTTTTATGTCCCGGCGAACCTTTTGCCGGTCACCACCACCACCTACCTGGGGAGCACTCAAACGGACACCATCATGAGTGGGGTGATCTACTTCATGCAGACGGGTTCATGGGGCATTGCCCTTATTATTTTTGTGGCCAGCATTGTGGTGCCCATCGCCAAGCTGCTTGTATTGGTGGTGCTGCTGCTTTCGGTGCAGCGTGGATCCAGGTGGCGGCCCGAAGAGCGCACCCGGCTGTATCGCATCACAGAACTGGTCGGGCGCTGGTCCATGCTGGATGTCTTTGTGGTCACCGTGTTGGTGGCCTTGGTTCGGCTGGGTTACCTGTCGACCGTTGAAGCCAGTGCCGGGATCATCTATTTTGCCGCCGTGGTGGTGGTTACCATGTTTGCCGCCATGACCTTCGATCCGCGACTGATTTGGGATGCGCTGGAGACGAACCATGAATGAACTGCCCCCTGAACCCGATTTCGACGAATCGCTGCCGGAGCCTGAAATTCAGACGAAACAGCGCTTTTCCATCATTTGGCTGATTCCGATACTGGCAGCCGTTATTGGGCTATGGCTGGCCGTCAAAGCCATACGTGAGACCGGGCCCACCATCACCATCGTCTTCAAGTCGGCTGAAGGCTTGGTGCCAGGCAAGACGGAAATCAAATACAAAGATGTCTCTGTGGGTAAGGTGCAAAGCATTCAACTCAGTGAGGATCTCTCCCAGGTGCTGGTTACCGCGGCAATGAGCCGCGAAGTCGCTGCCCACCTCACCCGAGATACCCTATTTTGGGTCGTCAGGGCTCGCGTTGCCGTGGGTGAAGTGTCCGGCATCGGCACCCTGTTTTCAGGTGCCTATATCGGTATGATGCCCGGCAGAGGTGTTAAGACTGCCCATCGATTCGAAGGCCTGGAAAAACCGCCGGCTGTTTTACATGATACGCCCGGGCAAACGTATAAGCTGCGCGCCGAGCAGTTGGGTTCGCTCGATATCGGGTCGCCAATTTACTACCGGCAGGTAAAAGTCGGCCGCGTGACCAATGCTGATATGGCTGAGGACGGTACGGGTGTTTTGCTAAAGATATTTATCAAGGACCCGTATCACTACCAAGTGAAACGCAGTTCACGCTTTTACAATGCCAGTGGCCTGAGCGTGAACATCGGGGCCGATGGTGTGCGCATTGATACGCCATCGTTGGCCAGTTTTCTCGTAGGTGGCATCTCTTTTTTTACGGTTGGAGACTCACAAACCGCACCGCCGGCTGGTGCCGATCAGATATTCACCCTTTATCGGAACCGTGAGGCCGCCAATGCCGCCAGCTACAGCTACCGTGAGTATTATTTACTCTACTTCCAGGAAAACGTGAGGGGGCTCTCTGCAGGGGCCCCGGTAGAGTTTTACGGCATCAAAATAGGCGAGGTAATCAGTATCCGACTTCTGTTTGATCAGGACAGGCTGACTTTCCGTATTCCGGTGTTGATTGCCATTGAACCGGACCGCATTGAACTGTCCGGGGAGCTGGCCATTCCCGAGTATCAAGTGATGGAGAAGCTTGTAGACAAGGGGCTGCGCGCGCAGCAGCGGATTGGCAATTTGCTGACCGGTCAGAGCTACGTGAGCATGCGTATTCACAAAGCGGTCAAACCGCAGGCCATCCGTATCGATGATGTCTATCCTGTGCTGCCTACCATCCCCAACACGGTAGAGGAGATTACGGCGACCGCCAGGCGGCTGCTGGATCGCTTTAACAGCCTGCCTTTAGAAGAAACCCTGCAAGATATCCGGACAGCGGCCAAACAGGTAACGGCGATGACCGGATCGGAGGCCTTGGAGAGTGCCATTGACAATATTGACGAGAGTTTTGCCGAATTCAAGCTGGTCACTTCAGAATTCAATGCAGACACCATTCCCAAAATGAACCGCGTGCTGGAACAAGCCCAGGCGGCCCTGACCCGCGGAGAAGAGGCGCTGGCCAACGCCAGCGCCGTGCTAGGTGAAGGTGTCCCCATCGCCAACAGCCTGAACCGCCTGCTTTTAGAGCTTCAAGAGACGGCCAGGGCCGTTGAGGCTCTGGCCGACTATCTGGAACGTCACCCTGAGGCGATAATTTTCGGAAAGGGAGACCAGAGATGACCCAATTGCTGCTGTGGCCCGTCGTGATGAGTTGTCTGCTGAGCGTTTTATTTTCAGGCTGTCGATCCATGACACCGCCGGTAACCTACTACACGTTCCGCGCGATGGCCGGCGAAATGGCCCCGTCAAGTACTGATGGCGCCGTTAGCGTCACCATCGGCATCCAGCCGGTTCAGCTGCCCGGGTATATCAATCGGACACAGATGGTCAGGCGCACCGGGGCCCACCAACTGGAAATTGCCTCCCTTCATCGGTGGGCCGACTATCCGGACCGGCTGGTGCAACAGGTCATTGGAGATAACCTGCAAGTGCTCATGCCTCATGCCCGTGTGGTCAATGCCCCCTGGCCGACAGGCCTGCACCCGGATATCTCCGTCGCTTTTCAATTTTTGGAACTCATCGGTACGACCGATGAAAAGATACTGCTCAACGCCGTATGGACCATCACCGGGAAAGCCGGGCCCTCCGCCCAGATGTCGCATCGGCGAAGCTTGACGGAGACGATATCGGGGTCGGGCTATGGCGCCCTGGCGGCCGCCCACAGCCGCATCCTGGCCTTGCTTTGCCAAGAAGTAGCCGCCACCTTAGATGGGTAATCGGGGGTGAGCGGCAATCCTTTCGGGGCAATGGGGTAATTGGACGCGTTGGTTCATTAGCTCGTGCCCATCCATAAATAGCCAATTTGACCGATATCGGCGTTGTTCTCAAAATTCATTCCTCGGAATATTAACCATATGCACCCCAAGGGCACATCCTGCGGGGCGCCTGCGTATTGATTTTTCGCACGCCTTGATCTCAACCAAATTTTCCTGTTTCTGGACGGACACGGCACGATCTGACGGGCACATTATTTGCAAAAAAAATACGGATCGGCCGGGTCACCATGAAAGCCGGGATGTGTCGACCGGGCGCAACCCCAACGTCAAGCAAAGCGATTGAAGACTATGGATGCCAAGATCTTACCTGCCTATCTGATGCCCTATCCGGTTGAATCCTTTTCCAAACCGATTTTGATCCCTTCGGACCGCACCTTTATTGGAAGAGGGGTCGATGGCGGCATCCAGATTGCCGACCGCCGCATTTCCCGCAATCATGCCTGCATTCAATTCAACGAAGGGCACTTTTGGATAGAGGACCTGGAGTCACACAATGGCACTTTTTTGAACAACAAACGCATTCGGCAGGCACGACTCAACCACCGCGATAAAATTTCCATTGTCGATCGGACCTTCTTATTTTTATACCGGCAGGCGTCGGTATACGAGCTCATGACGGAACCGTCCGTTGAGGCCACGGATACCATACCGATCAGCATTGAAGAGATAGCGCTGTCGGATTTTTGGGCCCAGAGCGTCAACCATGCGGCGCGGAAATTCATCGAGTCAGCCGGCAGTGAGGCTTCCAGCTGGCCACAGTTCGACCGGCTGGCCCACGAACGCCTTTCCCTGTTGTACCGGCTGAGCGAAAACCTGCGATCGACAGACAGCATCGATACCGTCTATGATCAGGGGACCGACCTGATGCTCGATGCCATCCACGGAGCGAAATGCGTTTTGATCGCCGTCCGATCCCCGACCCGCGATTCGTTCAAAGTGGTCTCATGCAAATTTCGCAAACCACATGAGGAAGGCGACAATATCCCGGTCAGCCACACCTTGTTTGACTGGGTGATCTCGGAAAACGTCACCTTGATCAGCCAGAACCTGCGGGACGACGACCGGTTCACCGATTCGGAGTCGATCAGAATTCATGATCTGCGATCAATCATCTGTGTCCCCATAACGGCAACAAAGCAGGCCATGGGGCTGCTTTATCTCCAGGCCAGCGATCAGCTGGACCCGTTCAATAAGGCCGACGCCGTGTTTGCCTCTGCCGTGGCCAATGAGATGGCGCTGACCATAGAAAACCTGCGCCTGAATAAACAGCTCGTCCAACTTGAAAGCATGGCTGCCATCGGATTGACGGTGGGCAATCTGGCCCACAACATGAAAAATCTGCTGGCGGTCAATCAGGGCGCGGGACACCTGATGGATGCGCATCTCAAGGAGCGGGACTACGAACAGATCGAAAAACGCTGGCAGCAGATCAAGCGTGGCCTTGAAGGCATCGGTAGACTGTCCAATGAGATGCTGGCCTTTGTGAAGAAAGACGATCTGTATCTAAAGTCGGTGGATGTCAATCAGCTGATACTAAGCAATCGCCAAACATTTGAACATAGTTTTGCGCACGATGGTCTGTCCATCCAGTACCTGCTGTCCCCCAAAAGACCGGTCTGGAAGTTGGATGGGGCCCAGTTTCAGCGGGCGTTGC
>JASFFF010000147.1:0-8453 GCA_050124445.1 Desulfosarcina sp. | reverse complement strand
CGGATGTATCCGACCCACCACGGCCCAACGTGGTAATATTGCCTTTGATGTCCGTGCCCTGGAAACCGGCGACCACGACAATGTTGCGGTCAACCAGCAGGCGCTTGATCCGATCCGTACCAATCTCTAAAATGCGGGCGTTTCCGTACTCGCAGTCGGTGATCACTTCGGCCTGATGCCCCAGCAGACTCCGCGCTTGATATCCCATGCCGTTGAGCATCATGGCCAACAGCGCCGCAGTCGTCTGTTCGCCGGTGGCCAGGAGCACATCCAATTCCCGCCGATCGGGGTGACTCGTGGCTTCATTGGCCAGGCCAATGAGATGATCGGTGACACCGGCCATGGCCGACAGGATGACCACCACATCGTTTCCCTGGTCATGAACCGCCAAGACCCGGTTGGCCACGTTTTGAATCCGTTGGATGTCGGCCACCGAGGTACCACCAAATTTTTGAACAATCAGTGCCATTTGCCTCAACCTTTGTTACCGCTAAAGGGGTGATCAAATGTCGATGTCATTTAGCAGATCCGATGCGTCAAGTCCATATGCAAAAAATTGGATGGATCGAGAACGATCGCCGGTAACGGAGAAGTGCAAATCGATCCGCTGGCGGGGATGATCCGTGGGATGAAGGCGTTGGGCCCATTCGACCGCCACGATGCCCCCCGCTTCAAAGAGCTCCAAAAGGCCCAATTCATCGGGATCCACCGGTGTCGGCAGCCGGTATAGATCAACATGGTAAAAAGGCAGCTTGCCAGGGTATTCGTTAATCAACGTATAGGTAGGACTGGTGACGATGTATGATGGCGGCACGTCCAATCCGCGAGCCAGGCCTTGGGCAAAGGCGGTTTTGCCGCTGCCCAGATCGCCGAACAGTAAAAAAACCGTTGCCTGCTCCAGGTGCCGACCCAGCGCACATCCCAGGGCGACGGTTTTCTCGTACGACCGGGTCTCAATCCTATCAACCGTTGCCTCATTTTGTGACGATCGTATGGCGTTCATGATGCAGGTGAATCGCTCGCGTAGGACAATTGGTCCAGTTTCGGCCAGGAAGGGGTGTCGTTGCCGTTGAGCAGTCGATTCATCGCTTCGGGAATCGTGTCCATGACTTCTGTGGCCAGGTAACCGAATGTGTTTTTCTTACCGCTCAGCTGATCGGCGGCCAATCCATGTAGATAGACCCCGGCCCGTGCAGCCGCGCCGACGTCCATTTTCTGGGTGATCAGGCCGGCGATCAGACCGGTGAGAACATCCCCCATGCCGCCAGCAGCCATACCCGGGTTGCCGGTGGGATTGATAAACACGGTTGCATCCGGTTCGGCGACAATCGTGGCCGCGCCTTTGAGCACCAGGTGAACCCCATGTTGCTGGGCAAAGGCGCGTGCCTGACCGATGCGATCGGTTTGAATCTGCGCGCTTGAATGGCCGCAAAGCCTGGCCATTTCGCCGGGGTGGGGCGTAAGAACGATCGGGGCCTTGCGCTTGGACAAGATGGATGGATTTGATGCGATCAAGTTCAGACCGTCTGCATCGATCACCATGGGGACCGGGCAGGCTGCAATCAGATGGGCCACGAGCCTGCCCGTCGAATCGGCGGTGCCCATTCCCGGACCAATGGCCAAACAGCGTTTATCCGTTATGAGCGACAGGATATCTGAGTGGGCAGATTCATCCAAAGCACCTGCCTTTGTTTCCGGCAACCCGATTGTCATGGCTTCCATGACCATGGTTTCCAGCAGCGGATTCAGTGATTTTGGTATTCCCAGGGTAACCAATCCCGCCCCGGCGCGCATGGCGGCCGTGGCGGTCATGGCAGCGGCCCCGGTCTTTCCGGGCGCGCCGGCCAAGACAAGCAGATGGCCGGTGTGACCCTTGTGGGCGGTTGCCGGCCGCCGGGGAAACTGTTTTAGCAAATTCACGGGAGTGATCAGGTGCTGGTGGCAGCCCACCGATGCGGCCACGTGCGGCGGAATACCGATTTCAATGATTTTCAATCGGCCGGTATATGAACGGCCGGGATAGGTCAGGTGTCCAATTTTGGCGAAACCGAAGGTAGCCGTGGCCTCAGCCTGGATGCAGGTCCCACAGACCTGCCCGGTGTCAGCGTTTAGACCGGAGGCGATGTCAACAGAAAATACCGGTTTGGCCTGGCGATTGATGAAATCGATGACCGATTTATAAAAACCGCGTACCGTCGACGTCAGCCCTGTACCCAAAATGGCGTCGATCCATAAGCATGCTTGGCCCATCGATTCCTGGTGCTCTTCGAACGAAGCAGCATCCACGATCTCCACGACCGGCACCCCCATGCCGTCCAGCAGTTCTAAGTTGGCAGCGGCATCTCCTTTGATGCGTTCTTTTTCCGAGAACAGAAACACGGTTGCGTCAATGCCTTTTTGAAAAAGGTAGCGCGCCATCACGAATCCGTCTCCTCCGTTGTTGCCGCGGCCGGCGGCAATCCCCACACTGCCGGGGCAATGCCGATAGAGCGTCTCGAGAAAAAAAGCGGTCGCCCCTCGGCCTGCATTTTCCATAAGTACCCGACCCGGAATGCCAAACGATTCGATGGCGCCGCGATCCATCCGCTGCATTTCGTCGGTCGTTACCAAAAACATGTTCTTCTCCTTTATCGGTTTCAAGCCGAATGCGTGCACCCGCTACCAATTGCCACCATGAATGCACGGATGTGCGTTTGCCTTTCCATACCACCGATCAACAGGAAGATCGCCAGCGGCGCCTTCGAAACCTGTCACGCGGCTTGTTTGGCTGTCAAAGGCCGTCGATCAGGGCACCCATTTGCCTCACCGCCCGGTCCATGCCCACCAATGCCGCTCTGGCAACGATGCTGTGGCCAATACTGTATTCGTCGATCTCCGACAGTCCCTTGAAGGCTTTGATGCTGTTGTAGCACAGGCCATGTCCCGCGTTGACGCCCAGTTTGAGTTTTTTGGCCAGTTTGGCAGCGTCCACGATTTTGGAAAACGCCTGCCTGCGTTTGGCATTGCCGTTGGCTTCACAGAAGTTGCCGGTATGGATTTCGATTATATTGGCGCCGGATTGGTGGGCCAACTTGATCTGTTCTGGTTCCGGATCGATAAAAATACTCACCGGGATGCCATTGTTCTGCAAGGCGCCGATGGTTTCGGCAATCGATTTATTGTGCACGATCAGGTCTAAGCCACCTTCCGTGGTGACTTCTTCGCGGTTTTCAGGGACCAGGGTGACCAACTCCGGACGAACATCCAACGCGATCCCGACCATTTCCGATGTGGCTGCCATCTCCAGGATCAGCTTGGTTTGAACCACCTTTCGCAGCAGCCGAACATCACGGTCCTGAACATGCCGCCGATCTTCGCGCAAATGACAGACGATCCCGTCCGCGCCAGCCATTTCGGCCATCACGGCGGCTGCCACCGGATCCGGATAATTGACTTTCCTGGCCTCTCTCAATGTGGCAATATGATCGATATTCACCGCCAGACCTGCCATGCTCAAACCTCCTTTTGAATCCGTTTGATCAGTTCATTGCTTTTGCGCTCCATGGCTTTTGCCTCTTGATTCGAATTGACATGATCATATCCGACCAGGTGCAGAATTCCATGAATCAGCAACTGGTTAAGGCGTTCCTGCATCGCCATTCCGGCTTCTTCGGCTTCACGGTGGGCCGTGTCCACGGATATGACCACGTCTCCCAGAAGATCCGGTGTGATGTCGGAGAACGGTCCTTCCTGCATGGGGAATGAAATGACGTTAGTGGGGCCCGCGTGATTCAAATAGCGCCGATTGAGTTCCGCAATCTGGTCATCGTTTACTATCAGGATGGACAGTTGGGCCTCAGGGTAGCCCAAGGCGTCTAATATGCGCCTGGCGGTCCGCTCTATTTTTAGCTCGGGTAGCCTGTGACGGTTTTGCCGGTTTTCGATCAATACTTCCACGTTTTGCCTTTCCGGAGGTTATCGCGGCACTGTCCTGATATTCAATTCGATGATGGTGGATGCCATTCAAGATTTTATTGAAGCTCTTGGCGATCAGGTGAAGGTCCTTTAGGGTCAATTCGCAATGATCCAACTGGCCGTCTGAAAAGATTTTGTTGATCAGGTTTTGAACCAACCCTTGAATCCGTGACGATGTCGGGTTTTCCAGGGTGCGTGAGGCTGCTTCGACGACATCCGCCAGCATCACCAATCCGGCTTCCCGGGTCTGGGGCCGCGGACCAGGATACCTGAAATCGTCTATTTTGACTGAATTTTTTCCCTTGACCGTTTTGGCTTTTTCATAAAAGAAGCTGATCAAGCTGGTGCCATGGTGTTGCTGAATGGTGTCGATGATCACCTGTCCCAATTTGTGTTCGCGGGCGATTTCAACGCCATGTTTGACATGGGCGATCAAAATCAATGCAGACATTGACGGTGCCAATCTATCGTGTTTGTTGCGACCGTCCGATTGATTTTCGATGAAATAGAGCGGTTGCTTCAATTTCCCAATATCGTGGTAATACCCGCATACCTTGGCCAAGATCGGATTGGCGCCTATCTCCGCAGCTGCGGCCTCAACCAGCGATCCCACCACAACGCAGTGGTGATACGTTCCCGGCGCCTCGAGCATCAGGCGACGCAGGATCGGCCGATCCAGGTTGGCCAATTCAAGCAGGGTGATGTCCGTGGTGTAACGAAAAACCATCTCGATCACCGGTGCCATACCCGCGGTAATGATACCGGCGCCGAAGCCACCCAAAAACGCCACCGATACATCAAACGGTAGCGTGGCCCACGAGCTGGGTCCCAGATATACGTTGATCACGATGGCTAAAAAGGAATTGAGCAGTCCCAGCTTGGCACCGGTCTTGATGATAATTTTCCGTTCACGACAATCCTGGAGCCACCAAACGGCCATGGTGCAGCTCAAGATAAAATAAATGAAACTTTCCAAGCCTTCTTGCAGCAGCATCGACGCACACAAGGCCAAGGCCAAGGCAAAGATGAGGGCGGTTTCACGCCCCATGAAGAGACAGACCAGCATGGCACCGGCGGCAAGGGGAATGCCGAAGCCCACCGGGCTTTCCGGACGAGAGAGCGGCAGGCCGAAAAACCAGGAATCCGGCAAGGTGGTCGAGATTTTTACAACCACGATAAAGGCTACCACGATGCAGGAGAGAAAAAGCAGATCCTTGTTTCCATAGCTGGCGGACGCCATTCGGCCCTTAAGTCTGACGTGGTACTGGATGATCAAGACTGCGGTTAACAGGGCCACCGCACCGGCAACGGCCAAAGGAACCAAATGGGTGTTGGCCTGGCCTTCCATGATTTCCAGCTTGCGAAGCTGCAGCGGCGTTACCCGTTCGCCTTCCCGGAGCAGCATCTCTCCTTTTTTTATCTTGTATAGGACTGGCTTGATCTCCTTGGCGGCAACCTCTTTGCGTGCTTCCGTCTCGTGGCTGTTCAAGGTAACATTGGGTCGAATCAATCGCTGGGAGACATCCACCATCAGGTTGAGCAGGGCATAATTCATGCCTTTGAGCAGTGGATCGGCCACAATTCGAACCATGGTTTTGGCTTGATCCGGCCCATAAAACTGCTTCAGGTTGAGCACTTGGGTTTCGGTTTTTGTCTCTACATTGCGCAAGGTGATTCCCTTGTCCGACTCTTTCAGCAGTATCTCTTTATTGGCCACGACACCCTTGGAAAGGACTTGGGTGATGATGGTCGCGAGCAGTTTGGAGATATCCGTTTTGAAGGCATGTTCGGTGAGGATGGAGAACGCCCCGCTGCTGATTTCGATCCCGATTTTCTCTTCAAACAGGCCTTTTTTAGCTCGAACCCGTTCTGCAAGCGGGACCTGAGGAAGGTCGGGCACGTCGGTTGGGTCAGCGGGTGATGCATCCAGGGTCCAAGGAGGCGGTTGCTGCGTTAGCGACGCCAGCTTTTGTCGTTCCTCCTCGTAAATCAATCGCAGTTGATCAAAGGCCTCATTCACGCCGCTGACCGTTCCCTTGAGAATTTTTGGGTTGAGGTCGTAGACGGTCAGCACCCTGTCCACTGCCTGGCGGCGGTGCACTTCTGTGGCCTTGACGTCTTCAATAAAAAAATCGTCAGATGCCTTGATATCGGATTGAACCACATCGCCGATTGCATAGCGTTTTTTTTTAATCACCAGGCTCGGGTAGAGACTGACTGAGAAAACGACAACGATGAGCATCAACAGGACCCACCGGATATGGGTGTTCAAGCTGAAGAATCGATCGAGGGGTTCTTTTTTTTCACGTTCACGCATGGTCGTCTGCCCACATACCCGTGCATGGGGTTTCGTCCCTGAATACGAACAGCGAATCAGCTAATTAGGATTCGTTCTTGTTTCGTTTTGCTTCCAGCAATTCATATGCGTTGATGATATCCTGGACCAATCGGTGCCGGACGACATCATTTTTTGTAAAGTGGATAAATTGTATGCCGCTGATAGGGGTTAAAATCGCTTTGGCCTCTACCAGCCCTGAAGACTTGCCGGTCGGCAGGTCGATCTGGGTGATATCTCCGGTAACGACAGCCTTCGAATCAAAGCCGATGCGGGTCAGAAACATCTTCATCTGTTCGGTGGTGGTATTTTGGGCCTCATCCAGGATGATGAACGCTTCGTTGAGTGTCCTTCCGCGCATGAATGCCAGAGGTGCCACCTCGATCACACCATTTTGCATCAGTGCGGCCACCTTTTCGAAGCGCATCATGTCATGCAGTGCATCGTACAACGGCCTTAGATACGGATCCACCTTATCAATCAGGTCGCCTGGCAGGAACCCCAATGATTCGCCGGCCTCGACAGCGGGTCGGGTCAATATAATTCGGTTGACTGTTCCCTTGGCGAGCGCCGACACGGCCATGGCCATGGCCAAGTATGTTTTTCCGGTGCCGGCGGGACCGATGCCAAAGACGATGTCATAGTTGCGAATTGCCTCAATGTAAGCTTTCTGGCTCTGATTCCTGGGGGTAATGGCACGTTTTTTGGCAGTGATATAAACGGTGTCCAGAAAAATTTTCTTTAGGTCTGCGGTGTGGTTTTTTCTTAAAATGCGCAGGGCATAATCAATGTCATTGGGATAGACCGGATACTTTTCCTTTAAAAGGCCGTAAAGCTGCTCCAAGACCCGCCGGGAAAGGTCTACGGATTCATCTTCACCCTTAAGATGGACCGTGTTGCCGCGGGCATGAATGTGAATGCCCAACAGATCGGCAAGTCGTTTGAGGTGACCGTCCTGCTCGCCAAAGAGTTGCCGGGCCAGTTCAATATCAGAAAAGGTAAGGCGGGTTTGCTTGCTTTCCGTGCATGCGTCCATACGGTTCCAGTGCCTTCCTATGGGTCGATCGTAATTGCCATCCAGTATGGATGGGTCCCGCTTATTTGTCAAACCGCAGAACGAGCCGCTTATCGGCTTGGTGCCGGCAAAGCCATAGCCGACTTTTCGGAGGAATGCAAATGGCAAATTCCCCTCGATGAGGCTGGGGAAAATGCTTGACTGCGAAAAACCGCTCTGTTACCGTTAGCCACCAAAAAAATGGAAACAGTTTGTTTTTATTGTAATTTTTACGCTACCTAAGGCGTTGGGCGAGGACGCCGAACCCACTCCCACTACCGGGGGATGCATTTGAACCCGGCAACGGGATCCCCCCTCTAAAGGACCCGTATGAATCCATTTGATATCCTGATGATCATTATCCTGGCTTATGGACTGATTCGTGGCATTTTCAGAGGGCTTGTCAGGGAGCTGGCATCGATTATCGGCGTTCTGGGGGGGTTTTATGCCGCTTACAGCTATTACCCCTATGTGTCGCGGCTGATTACTGCCTGGATTACCAACCCGGCCTATCTGAATATCTTAAGCTACCTGATAATATTCTCATTAGTGGTGGTCATCGTGGGAATCCTGGCCGTGGTCATCAAATATCTGCTCAATATCGCCTACTTGGGGTGGGTGGATCGGGTCAGTGGCGCATTGTTCGGTGTGTTCAAAAGCGTCTTGGTCATTTGCGTTGTGTTTATTGTGCTCACCGCGTTTTTACCCAAGGGGTCACCCTTGATCAAGGATGCTGCGCTTTCGCCACACGTGGCCAAGTTGTCGGAGGTGATGGCAAAGG
Source organism: Desulfosarcina sp. (assembly GCA_050124445.1). Taxonomy (GTDB): domain Bacteria; phylum Desulfobacterota; class Desulfobacteria; order Desulfobacterales; family Desulfosarcinaceae; genus Desulfosarcina. Next base: position 329 of record JASFFF010000147.1, on the reverse strand, counting down.
TGCTTTCAAAGGATATGAAAGACAATTTTACCTTGAAAGTAAAGGATCTTAAAAAGTCGTGGCAGCGTCCCTAAATTCGGATCGACCGGCATCGGTCGATCGTCTTGTCGCCCTGATCCAAACCCTTCGAGGCGCAAACGGCTGTCCGTGGGACAGAAAACAGACCCCGGATACGATGACCCGATATCTCATAGAGGAGGTATATGAACTGGCAGACGCCATTGCCTCCCGACGGTCGGCAGACATCTGCGAAGAGGCCGGAGATGTTTTGTTTCAGCTTCTTTTTGTCATTTTTCTTTTCGGTGAATCCGGAGATTTCAGTCTCGAAG
>JASFFF010000146.1:0-8494 GCA_050124445.1 Desulfosarcina sp. | reverse complement strand
CGCCGCTCCCAGGTCTCTGTCGGCCAGGTCCATATCGTCCACAAGCAGGCGTACACGTACCCCCCGGTCGGCGGCTTTTAGCAGCAGGTCGGTAAACAGCCGTCCCACCAGATCGTTGTGGTAGAGGTAGTATTGAACGTCGATGCTGCGCTCGGCGTAGTGAGCCAAAACCGCCCGGGCCACGAAAGCGTCCAGGCCGTTCCCCAGTAGGTGGAATCCTGATTGATCTGGGTGAGCCGCTGCCAGCGTGGCGGTACCTTTGCCGAATGTCGTATCGGCTGTATCCGTATAGGCCAAGGACTGCATACGGTTGGTGTTATCGGGTAACGTGGCGCAACCGGTAGCCAGCAACCCCATGGCCAATGTGGTTGCCAGAAAACGTGCAATTCGCATCGTTGCCTCCTTTTGGCCATTCAGCAGACGTTCTCGCTGATACGACCGCTTGGAATTTATTAAAACACTCAGTCTATCCTGCTGGAATGGTTACCAGTGGGAGGCCCTCCTGTCCACCTGTCTCGGTCAGTGAAAATAGGATCATCAGAAATGCGAAGGTTCGTTTGGAGTGAAAATCACTTTTTTCAATCCAGAACCAATGATCTTCGTATCTGACAGCGGTAAATGCGTTCTCCGGTTTGTCAGGCCCACTGCTCACTTTGAAGGTCTGCTTGAGTTTGGCCTCTTCTCCCGCGGGTGGTGGCGCAGAAGCAACAGTAAGACCGGCAGAAACATGATCGGATGGCACATCGACTTGTGTTGCCAGATTGACCATGATCTGCAGAATAGAACGTGTCAGCATGGCAATTTCGTGATCACTTTGAGGGATAAGCCCATAAGTGACTTTAACTTCTTGTTTATCTGCTTTTAAGCCTAATAACTGATTGACTTCCAAGATGGTATCTATGGTATCAGGAGAAATATTTTTGCGGTGGAAAAACAGAACCGTGGATTGCTGCTGCTCAGTTTCCTTAATAATACGCATACCTACTGCGCCGGATTTCTGTATTTTGCGTAGAAGTTTTATCAGATAGTAATGTTCCGGATCGCCTAAGCGCTGATCGACCCCCGCGGCCTGACGGCTTCTCAGGCCATTGATTGAATCTACAACAATCGGAAATATTATGTCGACCGGCCAACCCGACTGCATTAAAAACAAGACACTTTGGGGTGGTATGGGGGTCATAAAGTTTTCATTGAACTTCGCACCGGTGATCGGGGCATAGGTAATGGTCGGGCGATCGGTGTACTTTCCGGCCGTGCCTAAAGCGAGAAAATCGCCTTGTACGGCGCTCTCCGATGAAACCGTACCGCCAAGATTGACCGACCCTTCAAGGGTGTATCCGCTGACGACTGAAGCCACCTCCACAAAAAGTGGCATATCCGCATAGCGCAACTTGACGATATTCAGCAGCGTCTGCGCTTTCCAGGAATCGGCGATGGCTGTGTTGTAATCGAAGCGATCACGAGTAACGGTTTTCGGTCCTATGTTGGAACAACTGACAAGAAGAGTACAGACAAAGAACAATATTAAGAATCGTATGCCTTGCATAATGGCTCCTTGATCACCGGATGATTGATTTATGAGTTCGCCTGCTTCGACCCAGTGGAAAACATTCGATTGGCGATGTGCCGATAAATAAGGGAAGCAATCACCGCACCGACCAGAAATATCAAAATCAAAGCAACACCAAGGATAAAAGCTAGATAGACCCACCGCTCCCCTTTTTGCTCGACCGTTTCGATTGTTCCGATGATGGCAACGAGTATGTCGCCAGACTGAGAACGTGGCGGTAGTCATCCGGAGGTGGTTTTTGGTCTCTATACGCGGTTATCCCCGAGGTGACGATGGACGTATATCGATCGCCAAAGGCCATGACCTGGGCCTGCAGTTCGGCTTCGGTCATGGCTGTCGAGTCGGTTTTTGGTGTTTTCTTGTCAGCGGCCGCCGAGGATGAAGCGCTCGAAAGGATGACCAACAGCAAGATTGCCGCAGCCGGTAGAATTGACTTCCGGATCTGTTCGCGCATGAGGCCTCCTTTGCGAGTCTCGACCCCCAATCGTGTGGCCGGATGTTGCCCGGGTTTACCGATCAAAGGCAAATTGCATCCTGTCAGGGCGTTACCATGCATGCCCCACGGTTATGTACATGTAAGTGTCCTCCGGGCCACGGGCCACATCCACGCCCAGCCACAGACCTTCATCGGGCATGAACAGGTACCTTCCGCCGACACCCGCGGCGACGATGTCGTCCTGGGTTTCAAATGCCGGATCGTCACCATAAACCTTGCCTATGCCGGCAAATCCAAGAACAGACCAGTGCGGCAGGAAGTCCCAGCGTAGTTCAGCTTCCGCCATGCCTACCTGTTTTCCCTGGTAACGCAGAGCCGGGATACCCCGCAGCCTGACGTATGGGAACGCATAAAATGGCGGGCGACCATCCACGGCCGAGCCTTCCAATCGCAGTCCGAGCACGAGCTGCGAAAGCAGTTGATGAAAGAGAGGATCTTTAGGGTGCTGCTCCAGTAGTTGTAATCGCCACCCAAGCCTTCATCATGCCGCCAGGCTGCCAACTGAAATAGCTGCCCGCTATTGGGTGTAAAGACATTATCGCGACCGTCAAAACTGACTTCTGCAGCAACCCCGAAATTGCGGGAAGAAATGTCGTCAATGGTTATGTCGGTATCATCCCCGACGGTGATATCAAATTCCGACTCCGTTTCCAGATAGAGCAATTTACCGCCGAGAAAAAAACGACTGTTCCCCAGCCTGAATTTGAGATCCTGGAGAAGGGCGAACCCCTGCAAATCAAAGTCCAGTGGCCTGTCAAGAATGTAGTATGTGGATTTCACATCGGCATATGCCAGGGCGCCCACATAGCGAATCGTGTCGTCACGCCATGACGCCGAGTGACCCACAGCACCGAACCCGGTCTCCTTTTCCGTATATCCTCCGGCCACACCGGTGATGTCGGGCGGCGGTTTTTGGCCGTGCCTGCCGGATTCCACCGATGTGGGTGTCTGCAGCGATGGGACTGCCTCTGTCTCAATGCCCTCCTTGGGGGGATGGATATAGCCCAGCCCCAGGCCGAGACCATAGCCGAAGGCCGGCTCCGTCAGGAATATCGGCAGCGGCATCCATTTTCCTCTCGAAACTGTTTCATCCGTTCTGTCATGGTTCTCGAACGGTTGTTTGAATGAGCGTTCTTCAGACCCCGCACCCTCTTTTGGATCGCTACGCTTTTGGGCTGCCGATGCATTTACAATGACTAAAACCAAGAGCAGCAATGCCAGAGCACATATCAGCCATGCTTTGCATTGCCTCTGTTTGATCATCATGAACTCCTTTTCGGACTTGAAGGTTCACGTTCATGCAAATTGAGCAATTCATCACGCAACATACCGATGTGCAGACGGAGCGCATAGAGCTCTTCCGAGTAGGACAAAGGCACAGATATGTTTGATACTTGCTCTTCGATGAGATCGAGCTCTGATATAAAGTCGTCCAGGTGTTCCGGCAGGTCATCCTTGCGAACCTTGGGGTCGACGGCCTCCAATTTGGCATACCACCGGTAAATCTTGGACCGCATTTTCCAACGATAAGCCAGCGGCATCACTTTGAACAGGGGATATAATAACGCGACCAGGGGCAAAAGCATGACCTTCATGCGAATCAGAAAAGTGGCTACCCAAAAAGGAAGATAACGTTGCAGAAAAGGGGGACCGTTTTGATAGTAGCGTCTCGCTTCCTCGCTCAAGTCGAAATCGAGATATTTCGGAGCCGGGAAGGCACCTTCCCGTTCAAAACCGCCGCCTTTGTAATGGACCTTCATTGCTGCCTGCAACAGCAGATCGATTAAAGCCGGATGCATATCCGGTCTCACAACCAGCTGAGTAGTTGGTGCGACCAGAACAAAATCATGGGGAGGAATGTTGTTTTTAAAGTCGAGCACGCCTTCCGGAAGCGTCAACACGTAGAGATAATGAAGGGCAAGGGCATAGGCGTCTGCTCGCTCCAACCCGACCAGTTTGACGGATCTTGATTTCAGCAGGTTCAGCACGAAGGAAGATCGGTGGGTTGAAACAAACATGGCGACGTCCACCTCACCACCGAGAAGCAAGTCGACTGCCCGTTGGTTGCCGATTGAAAGCAACCGCGTGTTCTTTTCAGAAACGCCATTTAGATCCAGGAGCTTCGTGGCTAAAATTTTTGTGCCGCTGCCTTCCTCGCCGACGGCGACTCGCAGGCCTCTCAAATCTGGCAGCCGCTTGATTTCAATACCGCTGCGGTGAAAAATCCATAACGGTTCAAAAAAAAGGCTGCCCAGGGTTAGCAGTTCACCGGATTCGGATAAGTGATTCAGGCCACCCTGCACAAAAGCCATGTCGACGCCACTTGATGGCGATTCCAACAGTCTAAGGTTCTCGGCCGAGCCGGCAGTATTTTTGAGGATCAAATCAATCCCGTTTTCGGCCAGCAACTCCTTGTAGGTTTTGGCATAAGCGAAATAAGCACCTTCCGGCGACCCGGTTGCCATGGTAATGCTTCGCGGTGGGGCCGGATCGACAAACTGATAGGCAAGCAAAAAACCAAATACCAGTACCAGCAGTGTCGGCCCGAATATTTTCAATTTTTCTCTGGTTCCGAGCGTTCTTATTCGCAGCATGGCAATATCCAGATATCAATTCAAAATTGGTAAGAGGGGCGACTCGCCGACCTTGGAACCGTCCTGCCGGAATCTTGACCAATGGCAATCCTTCTTTACCTTAGGTCGTTGTTATTGAGAGACGTTCATCAAAAATGCGAAGGCCCGCTGTTGATTTGAATGAGCCGCTACAGATTTGGCCCGTCACCCACTGGAGGTGGTAGAGAAGAGACGGTAGGCCACATGGAGGTCAATGGGCTACTTTGAAATAATGGCAACCGTTTCCCGATCGATCCAGTTGCCGTCCCTCAGGCGTACCGCTTTCAGTACGCCTTGACCGGTTTTGGTCTCTTTGCTGCGATTGCAACGGAGCAAATATTCAAAGTTATAGAAGACTTCGGCCTGCTGACCCGGGACCAGATCAGCGATGCCGATGATGTCCAGTTTCGTGTTCTCCACCAGGCATGAACCCGGATCCTCAGCCACTTTTTTTTCCAGATACCCATTAATCGACGCTTCATCCAAATCAGCAGATTCAGCAGTGGCCGGTGCCGTCACCCACACCGCTAAGTTAAAAACGATAGCCAGCAATAAGACAAATGATAATCCTTTATCTTTAGTTATCATGATGGCTCCTCCATACTGGAATGAATGACGTTTACAGGCAACGTGCATATCCACAAATCAATGAAAATGCACGTTACCCGTTTACTCAGGAGAGCAAGGGGGCGCTACATGCCGCTCCCCGTGCCCACCGCCAATTCCACCCGCCGGTTGAGCTGGCGGCCCTCTTCGGCGGCATTGTCGGCGGCCGGGTTTTGCTCTCCGAACCATTGGAGGATAATCCGATCCCCATCGATGTCGTGGGTTCCCGACAGGTAGCTTTTGACGCTCAGCGCACGCCGCTTGGAGAGCCACATGTTGTATTCGTCGTCACCCCGGCTGTCGGCAAAGCCCCCAACAACCAGAAAGGTGTCCGGGTTCTTGACCAGATAGTCCCCCAGTTCATCGAGCTTGCCGTTATACTCGCTGCGCAGAACCGAGCTGTCGTAATCGAACAGGATGTCATCGACAAAAACGCCCACCGTCTGGGTCATGGGCTTCAAACGGGTGTAGGAGGTGGTTTTAACCGTGAACAATGCACCTGACAAATATTGGGGATTGTCCATAAAGGCCGCGATCGGTATCACCCGGGAGCAAGTGTTGACCTGGGTCACCGATTCCAGGACCTGGGCGTTCATCTCCTCGGTGGCACTGCTGATCAGGTAAAAGCAGACGTCGTTATCCCGTGCGATTTCCTGGGCAATCTGCAGCGGTTTTTTGGTGCCGCGCATGCGCGTTACTTTACCGTCGGTAAACATGATAATGGCCGTTTTCCCGGACAATCCAGCCACGACCTTACGCAGGGGCGAGAGGCCCGCATTTAGTGTGGTACCGCCCTGGCCCTTTTCGGGCAGCTGATCGATGGCGGCGGCAAACCGCTCGCGGTCGTAGGCTTGCATGCCGTAGACTTCTTTAAATGTCCCCACCAGGGTTTCATGGTCGGTGTAGATGTACAAGCCGGCCTGAAAGCCCAGATCGGGCAGCCAGGCATTGCGCTCTTTAAGCAGGCTCTTGGCCGCCTGGATCTTGGAAATGGATTTACCCGGTACCATCTCGTTGGTCGAACCGGAGGTATCGAATAGAATAATGAAATTGTCGGCAGTTCTGATCAGGTCGGTTCGGGTGATGGTCTCTTTTTCAATCATGTCACGGGTGACAACCTCGAAGGCCTGCACGCTAACCGTGGTTAAAAGAGAAAACATCAACCCTATGGTCATAATGGTAGATAATGATTTTTTCATACATATGCTCCTTTTTATATCAATGTGAGATCTCAATCGGAAGACCAACAACCAAGCAGCCGGTTTGACGCTGTATTGACCTACTGCTCCTTCTTCGTGTTGGCCTTGAATTCCTCTTTGTTAATCTGGGTGACTTCTGAATTCTGCAGGGTGATGGTGCTGCCGGTGTTGGCGTCATCTAATTTGATGGCGCCGCCTTTTTCCTCATGGATCTTCTTCGTGTAGTAGGTTTTGTCGGTGGCCGGATCGACGACCTTGTAATAACCACCGCCGCAGGCAATAATTCCAAAAATGATCAACATAGCCAGGCTGGCATTGATGAAGATGTTTTTCATTGTTTTTTCCCTTTCTATTTGGGTTGAATAGTCTACCATGATGGATTGCGTCGCTTTGACCCTAAACCAGTTGATTATCTTCACGCTTGAACATGGAAACATGAGCGCTATTTTGCTTTGAAGCTGAATTTCTGTCCGCCAATGGCCGCCTCGTACATCAGCCCTCCCTTGGTGTGAACGAAAACGGCCATGCCTTTATGGTAGCTGGCCTTGGCCTGTTTGCCTGTGGCTGGTCCGGCACTGGCACCGGCCGTGGCGCCTTCGGTACCGGCTTTGGCCTGAGCGCCGGCGGTGATGGCCACCGCGGATGCAGTTGCATCAAACTCGAAGTTGCCGCCGGTGAATTCGTCGTAGGCGCGTTTGTCCTCAAAGAAGATCATTTGGCTGAAGGCTTGACCGCCCAACTGGAAACCGATGGTCGCCTTGATCAAGGAGGTCTCACCGGTGACCTTCCCACCGCGGTAGACCTGGCCGGTACCGTAGGAGCCTCCAATACCGATACCGGCCTTGCCGACGGTCGGAAACACGGCGTAGCCGTATGCGTTTTTGAAGAACGGCTGAACTGCTTCGGACTTCTTGTAGATTTCGATTGTATCGGTGAACTTGTCGGCCAGCGCAGGGCCGGACAAGGCGACAACTAAAGTAAAAGCAATCAGAATACTCATCGTGATTGGCTTTTTAATGGTGATGTGCTTCATTGTTCTCTCCTTTATGATTTGGGTTCATGAAAAGCGGTGGTTTCCCGCAGGGTATCGCTGGCACCTCTGCCCAGCCGTTTCATCAAATTGGCCGCGGCTTGGACGCTTATACCCAGCGATGTTACCCGGTCGGCAGTCACCACACAGACCGAACCGGACCAGGGATCGGGCGATCCGGGAAGGAATACCAAGATCTTATCGTCTGCCAAGCGCTCGATCTCGAATACCAGCTGCCACGAGTCGTCAAAGCGGGTCAAGGCCGGATGAAGGCTTTGCATTTCATCGGGAGACAGCACACTTTGGGTTTTGGCCTTGAGAAGTTCATAGGCCGGTATCTTATCTAAAACGTTGGTTTCAAGAGAATTTACCAATTTTTTAGCAGCGGATGTCCTCGCAGCCAAACCGGCGATGAAACAGATAGCGATCAAGATAGCTGCGGCGAAGAAATGAGCAACGGCAAAACCACCTGCCGAATCGACGAACAAGCGCTCGGCCAAGGGAGCAGCAATGAGATTGGAAAGCTCCAGGGCTTTGCCGATAACGGCGATAAAAAGAACAATGGGAACAAGGAACAGGATCCCACCGAGAATCGTTGTTTTAATGAATCGCGTCATGATTGCGTGTCTCCTGTCAGCGTGATTTTTTCTGATCCACCTGAAAAAAGATCCGTTTTTGGCGTAAACCCCTATTCAAAAACGGTTTGTTGGATATGCTGCACATGTGGCAGTTCAGCCAATTGCTGCAAAACCGTGCCAAAATCTCTCTGATGCGTGGACCCGATGCATAGGATTTCCTGTGATGCGCAGCCAATGCACCCCGGCGATTCTGGGAAAAACGACACGGTTGGATCAATCCGTTCCACTTCGACTCGGTTTTCCACCCTATCCGGAATGCAGAGTTCGTAAGACAGGGACCTTTTTCCGCCCTGTTGCCCCACAAGACCTTCATTATCCAGTGCAGAGATATCGAAACCAATCT
>JASFFF010000145.1:0-8512 GCA_050124445.1 Desulfosarcina sp. | reverse complement strand
CGCAGTACGGAACTGTCATAATCGAATAGAACGTCATCGACAAACACGCCCACCGTCTGGGTCAGGGGTTTCAAACGGGTGTATGAGGTGGTTTTGACCGTGAACAATGCACCTGACAAGTATTGGGGATTGTCCATGAAGGCCGCGATCGGTATCATCCGGGAGCACGTGTTGACCTGAGTCACCGACTCCAGCATCTGGGTGTTCACCTCCTCGGTGGCACTGCTGATCAGGTAAAAGCAGACGTTGTTATCCCGGGCAATTTCCTGGGCGATCTGAAGCGGTTTTTTTGTACCGCGCAGGCGGGTGACCTTTCCGTCGGTAAACATGATGATGGCCGTTTTCCCGGATAATCCAGCCACGACCTTGCGCAGCGGCGAGAGGCCCGCATTTAGTGTGGTACCGCCCTGGCCTTGTTCAGGCAGTTGATCGATGGCGGCGGCAAAGCGGCCACGGTCGTAGGCTTGCATACCGTAAACTTCCTTAAATGTCCCCACCATGGTTTCATGATCGGTGTAGATGTACAAACCGGCCTGAAAATCTAGATCCGGCAGCCAGGCGTTGCGTTCTTTGAGCAGGTTTTTGGCGGCCTGGATCTTGGAAATGGATTTTCCCGGCACCATCTCATTGGTCGAGCTGGAAGTGTCAAAAAGGATGATGAAATTGTCGGCGGTTCTGATCAGGTCGGTTCGGGTGACGGTCTCTTTCTCAATCATGTCACGGGTGACGACCTGGAAGGCCTGCACGCTGGCCGTGGTTAAAAGAGAAAACATCAACCCTATGGTCAAAATGGTGGATAATGATTTTTTCATACATATGCTCCTTTTAAAATAGATGTGAGACCGCAATCGGAAGACCAACGGCCAAGCAAGCGGTTTGACGCTTTATCGACCTATTGTTCCTTCTTCGTGTTGGCTTTGAATTCCTCTTTGTTAATCTGGGTGACTTCTGAGTTCTGCAGGGTGATGGTGCTGCCGGTGTTGGCGTCTTCTAATTTGATGGCGCCGCCTTTTTCCTCATGGATCTTCTTCGTGTAGTAGGTCTTGTCGGTCGCCGGATCGATGACCTTGTAGTATCCACCGCCACAGGCAGTAAGTCCAAAAATGATCAAGATGGCCAGGCTGGCATTGATGAGGATGCTTTTCATTTTTCTTCTCCTTGTATGCTTGGGGGACGGTTGAACCGTGATGGATTGCCTCGTTTAGAGTCTTAAACCAGTCAACTGTCTTCACGGTTCAACATAGAGACAGGCCTGCTATTTCGCTTTGAAGCTGAATTTCTGACCTCCGATGGCGGCTTCATACATCAACCCACCTTTTGTGTGGACGAACACGGCCATACCCTTGTGGTAGCTGGCCTTGGCCTGCTTGCCCGTGGCCGGTCCGGCACTGGCGCCGGCCGTAGCTCCCCCGGTACCCGCCTTGGCCTGGGCACCGGCGGTGATGGCCACGGCGGATGCCGACGCGTCGAACTCGAATTCACCGCTGGTGAATTCGTCGTAGGCGCGCTTGTCTTCAAGGAAGATCATTTGGCTGAATGCCTGGCCGCCGGCCTGCCAACCGATGGACAATTTGACCAGGGATGCTTCCCCGGCAACCTTGCCCCCCTGGTAAACTTGGCCCTTGCCGTAGGCGCCTCCGATGCCAAGCCCGCCTTTGCCGACGGTCGGAAACACGACGTAGCCGTAGGCATTCTTAAAAAAAGGTTGAACGGCTTCGGATTTTTTATAGACCGCGATGGTGTCGGCATACTTATCAGCCAGCGTAGGGCCAGCCATCAAGACAACCAAAACCATAGCAAGCAAGGGAATTGAGACCATTTTGAGTGTTACAGCAATGTTTTTCATTGTCGTCTCCTTAAATTTGGGTTCATTAAATGCAAGAGTATTCTGCAAAATGTCGGTCGACCCCTGCCCAACCGTTTCGTCACATCGGCTGTGGCTTTAACCGTCATGCCAAGCGGTGTTAACCGATCGTCGGTCGCCACACGGACCGGACTAAATCGGGGATCGGGCGAATCAGGCAGGAAAACCGACATGTTGCCGCCTGCAATGCGTTCGATTTCGAAGGCGAGCTGACAGGAATTGTCGAACTTCACTGTTGCCGGCACAAGATCATCCGTTTCATCAGGGCTCAATGCGCCCTGAGCGTTTGCTTTGAGTAGTTCGTAGGCTGAAATTTTAGCAATAAAATTGGTTTATCGTTGTTTTCCCCATTTTTTTAAGTGTGAGTGCATTTGCTGCTTAACCAGCAAAACAAACAATCAGAACGAAAATTTCAATGGACAATATGTGCACTAATATTGGTTAGCCAACTGCATCTGCAAAAAATTTCTGGGCTAAGGGGGTTGCCAGTTTTTCGGTTTCACCCAATTCAGGTCGGCTGTTCGGTGGAGATATACGAATCTAAGCGCAACTTTTATCGGGAAATGGGCGCCGGTCAAGATATTGCCTAAAGTGGCTTATTATCCTGAAATCATTTGGATTCGTAATTTCGGATAATGTCAGGGTGATGTATGCGATCCAGAAGTATGGTAAAAAACTTCGGTAGGTAAAATTGATATCAGCCATCTTTACTCCTAATTTTCACCCGTCGGACAAGCCGGAGGCTTCCATCTGCGTCGTGATTAAGGGCTTGCATAGCCTGAAATGGCGTTGTCCTTCAGTGCCTTGCAGATGAAAGTCTCCGACGTGTGCAAGATTCAGATTAAAAACAGCTAGATTGCTGTAGGACAGCTTCAGCAGCAACTACTGGGTTCAAATTGTACGATAGAACTGATCTACGACCGGACGCGCTGAAGGGCTCATTGTGGGCTCAAGTAGCTTACAATAGGCTTCGTCTTGGTCTGCTTCGGCGTCGATTCTTTCGTAATCGGCTAGTGAAGCATAGCGTGTTTGAATCGTTGCACGTCCTCTTTGTCCTGCCAGGCTGTACATAAGATCTATAGAGATTTCAGGATATTTCTTTTCCAGGTATTCTTTGGCTTTGACAAGTGCTTCGAAAAATGACGTGTAGTTTTCTCCATAGCCGATTTCTCTTTGATGAACGATCATACCAACCCCCTTCGATTGATTGAATACATAAGTTTGGCTAATCAGGCAATCCCGCCTTACGCATACCGCCAATAAGACGGTTTTTAGAGGCCTCGTCGCTAAGTGGGTAATGCTGAGCATAACTTTCTGATGAGAAATGCGGATTTATCCTAAGTACTTCTTTTGCTTCAGCATGCGCATCCGCATCCCTGCCTAATTCAACATAACATAACGCTAAGTATAGGTGGGAAAACATATCATCGGGTTGCAGTTGAATCGCTTTTTTGAACTCGTGTACCGCCTTTTCATACTGTTCCGTCAAACGATAAGCATCGCCTAACCAACCTATGTAAAAGCCCGGTGGAATAGGGTTCAAGCGTATTGCCTTTTTGAGTACATGTATTGCTTCTTCCGGCTTGCCGGCAGCGTTTAAAACCATACCCAAGCCAGCGTTGATCTCAGCGTTATTTGGGAAAAGGTCACGAGCCATCTCTAATTCTGAAATGGCTTTGTCAAACATCCCTTTTTGTGAATAGGCATAGCCGATCAAAAAGTGTGCACCGGCATCGCTGTCTCCGCGGTCAAGGACTTTTTGTGCCAGTTCAAAGGCCTGTTCGATGGATGTTTCAGGTGTTTTGCTCGTGCCAAAAGCTCCATCCATGAGAAGGGTCCAGGCGAACATCTCCGTTGCTGACGAATAATTCGGATCCAAATCAAGAGCTTCTTTGGCCTTTCGTCTTGATAAGATATTGTCATCAGGTGTGAAGGCTCTGAAATGCTCGATTGACTGCATCACTTTTATGTAGGCCTCAACGCTCTTTGTTTCAGGCCCCCAATTGGCCGACTCTCCGTCGGTCAATTTAACCTGCAGTGCCTTGGTAATTCTCATTGTGATTTCATCTCTCATAGCGAATATATCATTCAGCTCTCGATCGTATTTTTCCGCCCAGAGATGATAGCCATTGGTTGCATCAATAAGTTGAGCAGAAATTCGTATCTGGTCGCCGAATTTTTGGATACTACCTTCCAATACATACCGAACACCCAGCTCGCGGCCGACCTCTTGGATTTTAACCGACTTGCCTTTGAATGTGAATGAAGATTCACGGGCGATGACAAACATTCGGGGTATTTTGGCCAGCGTGGTAATAATATCTTCGGTAAATCCATCGCTGAAAAACGCTTGCTCCGGATCATTACTCAAATTTCTAAACGGCAGCACAGCAATGGAGGGCCTATCAGGTAACTCGAGATTTTTATCTGCAATTGGTTTCTGGACATCTTTTTCTACTATAACTTTATAGACCCTTATCGGCTCCTTAATATTCTTGACAACTTGCTCCCCTTGATATTCGTATTCGAAAGGAAGCTTGTTCTTCACCTGGTCATAGACCGTACCTGAAATGCAGATTCCGCCTTCCTCTGCCAGGCCCTCGAGCCGTGCTGTGATATTTACACTATCACCGTATATCCTATCATTCTCTTGAATCACGTCTCCAAGATTGATGCCGATACGAAAGTTCATCCGACGGTGTTCCGGAAAATCAGCATTCCTGGATTTTATCTCTTGCTGAACGTCCCAGGCACAACGCAATGACTTTACCACGCTGATAAATTCAGCCAAAATATTGTCACCCGGTGAATCAATAACACGACCGTTGTGGTCCTTGATAAGGGAGCTAATGATATCGCGGTACGTCGTCATCGTTCGGACTGTTGTATCTTCGTCCTCACCCATAAGACGGCTGTACCCTGCGACATCGGCGCTGAAAATAGCGGTGAGTTTGCGCTGAAAGTTGCCAGGAGTCATTGGAAGTACCCTTTTCTATCGTCATAATACGATGACGGCAGGGGATAGATACTAAAAAATCAAATAGAACAAATGAAATATAAAAGATAATTCCGGCAAAAACATGAATAGATCCTAAGCGGTCAAATAAGAAGCTCGGTATTCCCAGAACAGTTTCTCCTGACCGCCTCTTTATTTGTTCTCCTCCCATTTGGCTAAAACTGAGTTCAATTTTTCTTTGACTATCCTGCGTGCATCAAAACGTTCCCACCCCTCCATAAGGAGTTCATCGTATTTGGTTTTTTCATGGCGAACGTGCGCAACCACCGCCAGACGAACGGCTGAATCATCGAGTTTTTTGGCGGCAGCTGAACGACCAACACGCCCACTGTGTTTGAGGCAGGCATGTTCTGCTATCGATTTGGCTGTATTGGAGGGACAACCTGGGTATTGAGCAAGAATTGCATCAATAAACATTTTTATATACGCACGATCTTGTATCTCTCGTTGCTTGGCATCACGAGCTCGACGCCGGCTACGCACATCTTCATCTGCAAGACACTCTTTTTCTGCTTTTGTCATAGCTTTTTCTTCAACAAGGATGCCTTGACGTTCATTTCGTTTGCGGGCTTTGCTCCATCTGTAAACGACGGCTGACAACTTGGAATGTTTTTTAGATCGACGAGTGAGGGCGGCATTTCCAGCAGGTAGATATATTAAATGGTCGAGATCTGAACATGAAAGGCAAAGGGTTTCTCTTGCATCTGTAAAAGCAATTAATTCTCCACGTTCCAAACGTCCATTACAATCATCGCAAACAGTATCTCTCGATGAATAAAAGACGCGAATGTCATCTTGCTTTGCCATAACGATTCCACGATAGGTTTGATGATTTTGATTTGGATTGCAGTCCCAAAGAAATATTAATGGTCAACCCTTTCCTTCAATTCTTTTCCCGGTTTGAAAAATGGAAGCTTCTTTGGCGCAATTTTCACCTTCTCTCCGGTTTTGGGGTTGCGTCCGGTGTAAGCACCGTATTCCTTCACGAAAATCGAACAAAGGCCACGGATTTCGACACGTTCACCATTTGCCAATGCGTCGGACATAGCATTGAAAAAGATGTTCACGATCGATTCGGCCTCTGTTTTGGACAAATCGGTGGCGTCTTTTAGAGCCTGGATCAGCTCGAGCTTGTTCATGCGTCCTGTGCCCCTGAATTTCTTTTTCTTGGGAATAAAAGGGCGGTGAATTTGGTGAAGAATAAACTCTGAGGAGTAAATCTGTCAATAATTAAAGTGATTTATGCATGATTGTGTGTAAATAGCGACATTTATCGCCCCAGATTCATGCATGCTGTTTTAGCCAGCACAAACATGCCATTTGAATTCAGTCAGTGGGGGTGGATACCAACCACTGGTTTTTGGAATTTTAAAAAATTTCAATGAGATAACAGTAAATCTGTCGCGTTGGTAATTGAGTGGTACGGTTTGGCCATTTTCATCATTATCATGATTATCCTTTCGCCTTCTGAGGATTTTCTGCCCATCGCATGGCGATAGCCGTTAAAATCCCTAAGATTACAAAGCCAGAGGCAAGCGGAAGCGTAGACCCATCATAATATCTTGCGACCAGGGCTCCTAATGAAGAAGAGATAAAATTAGATAACGATCCGATTATTGCTGCACCGATGCCTGCCATACGCTTCAGCGGCTCCATGGCAATGGCGCTTAAATTTCCAAAGAGTATGCCCATGCAGAAAAACGACGGTGCAAAAAAGACCATCATCAACCATAGGGGCGTTCGGCCGCCCATTTGATAATTGAACGCGAGATAAATTGTTGCCAGTACGATGAATAGTAGAACTGCCCGATGGGACAGCATCCGCATTCCGAATCGCATGACGATGCGCGAATTAACAAAGGAGGCACCACCCACGAAGAGCGCAAGGGCGGCCATGTATATCGGAAATTCCCTGCCCAGATCATAAACCTCTTGGAAGATTTGCTGGGCACTGCTCAGATACGACATAAGAACTCCGGCGATAAGCCCAGAAGCTAGGGTGTATCCCATGGAGAGGCGATTTCTACACACCCCGAGGACCCCATCCAGAATTCGATGACTGGAAAAGGCAATGCGGTCGTCTCGGGAGAGCGTTTCCGGTTGCCTGATGGCAAACCAAGTCAAAACGACAATCCCCTGAATCATCAAAACGCTGAAAATGGCCCTCCAACCCATTGTTAGCAATACAGCCTGTCCCAATGCCGGTGCGATGGCCGGTACAACAATAAAAATTGCCATTACAACCGACATGATTCGGGCCATGGCCCGACCACCGTATTGGTCTCTGACAAGGGCCATGATTGCCGTTCGTGGTCCGCCCGTACCGATGCCCTGAATCAATCTCCCGACCACCATCGCCTCAAATCGATTGGAAAAGATCGATATCAAACATCCAATGATAAAAATAACAAAACCGGAAATAATGACAGGTTTTCTGCCGAATGAATCCGAAAAGGGTCCAAAAATCAGCTGACCGATTCCCATGCCGAACAGCAATACGGTAACAACCAACTGGACATCATTGGCGTGACCAACACGAAGATCGTTGCCGATGTCCGGTAGGGCCGGCAACATCATATCGATGGAAAGGGCCGTAATGGATATCATGACCGCTATCAATGTGACAAACTCCCGGTATCCCGGACCGCTTTTCATTTGTTTATGGGACCCTTCTTTGCATCATTTTCTAACCAGCCAGAGGAGTTTTTTGCCACACTTCCAAATTTAACAGCAAACTTTTCTGGAGGCCACCATTTCATCAGGAAGACGACTTGCGGACAGGAAAATACCTCTTACACTCTAAAAGAGGTCCAATTCAGCCATGACGGATTATAAACTGAAAAAGTGCCCCGAGTGCGGCCAGCAACTGCGGTTTCCCGAGGACGTCGGTGGAATGTTGATGCAATGTCCTTCATGTGGCAAACTGTTTAAATCAGACTTCAAGCTGGTCGTCACCGGGAAACGGGTGAACCGCAGTCTGTTGAAAGCAATTTTCGAATTGCCCGATACCATTTTAAAGTGCATCGGTCGATATTTTTCTTCCAGATAAGAATTTGATGGTCATTTTTGTGTGTTCAGAATCAACTTGAGGTGTTTTGGTGATGGCTTCATACCAACGTATAGTAATCCGCCCTTGATTGATTGGCAAGTTTGATCCAGGAATTAAAACCGATGAATGACCACGCACAGCTCAACGCATTTGAAAATGAAGTAAAGAAAAAATTTGATGTATACAACAGCTTATTCTTGAATCTACCTTTTCGAACGGTCAGCAATGTTGGAATGCTTATTCCTTTATTGCAGCATGTGTGCAGACAGGGGCTTGACTCGGGGCGCGACCCGCTCGGGATCCTTGACTCCTTTTTCAGCGTTCACACCGACATAGCAACGGAAGAAGAGAAGATTCAATTTATGTTCCATGTCATCCGGTATGTTGAACGGCAGGTAGTGCTATACGATAGTGTGGAGGATGCCGCCTTCGAGCAGCTGGTAAAGCTCGACGATCATTTGTCGCTGAAGGACAGCGTCACCTTACTGGCTGGCAATCAACAAGCCTGCAGCCTGGCCGACGATCTCTCCTGTTTCAGTGCACGCCTCGTATTCACCGCGCATCCAACCCAGTTCTACTCTCC
>JASFFF010000144.1:0-8568 GCA_050124445.1 Desulfosarcina sp. | reverse complement strand
CATGGCATGAGCGGCGTTTTTGCGAATTGGGTCCAATCCGGTGGTCGGCTCATCAAAAAGAACAATCTGGGGATCGGTCACCAGCGCCCGTGCCATGGCGACCCGCTTCTTCATGCCTCCGGAAAGCTGGGAAGGATATTTGTCCTCGATACCCACCAGATCCAGTTGAGCCAGCTTTTCACGGACCCGGCGTCCGATTTCCTTGACAGGGACCCGATGTTTTTCCTTCAACGGCAGGGCCACATTGTCGTATACGGTCATTGAGTCAAACAGCGCCGTTCCCTGAAACATATAGCTGAACTTCATTTTAACCCTGCGCCGTTCGACGGCGGGCAGGGCGTTGAGCGCCTGCCCCTGGAACAGAATGTCGCCCTCGTCAGGTGCCAGCAAGCCGATGATATGTTTGAGCAGCACGCTTTTGCCGATGCCGCTTTTGCCGATAATGGCCGTAACC
Organism: Desulfosarcina sp.; assembly: GCA_050124445.1. Taxonomy (GTDB): domain Bacteria; phylum Desulfobacterota; class Desulfobacteria; order Desulfobacterales; family Desulfosarcinaceae; genus Desulfosarcina. Next base: position 8,114 of record JASFFF010000144.1, on the reverse strand, counting down.
TCTCCCTGGAAGATGGAAAGATCCACCCCCTTGAGCACGGCATTGTCGCCGAAGCGCTTGTAGACCTGTTTAAATTGAATCAGCGGTACGGTCATCGTCGCCCTAAAGTAAAAAGGAGGTCAACACGTAATCGGCCACCAGAATCATCACACAGGAAATGACCACCGCGGAGGTCGTGGACAGGCTGACCCCCTTGGCACCGAATCCCTCCTTGCGCGTGTGGGTGGTATATCCCTGATAGCAGCAAATGGTCACCACGATGGCGGCGAAGCAGAAGGCCTTGATAAAACCGCCGTTGATATCTTCCATCGACACACTGGATTCCACCCGACCGAAATAGACGCCCGAGTTAATGCCCAGCAGCAGCGACCCGGTAATATACCCGCCGAGAATACCCACCACATCGAAAATGGCCGTGAGAAAGGGAAAACTGATCAGGGCGGCGCCCAGTCGCGGACTGAACAAAAAGCGTACCGGGTTGATATCCATGGTCTCCAATGCATCGATCTGCTCAGAGATCCGCATGATGCCGATTTCTGCTGCCATGGCAGAACCGGCGCGGGCCACCACCATAATAGCGCTGAGCACCGGACCCATTTCCCGAATCAGGCTCAGGGCCACGGCCGCGCCCAGCAGCCCTTCGGACCCGAATTTAACCAGGGTATAGTACCCCTGCAACCCCAACACCATCCCGGTAAAAGCGCCGGTAAGGCAAATGACAAACACCGATTTCATGCCGATAAAATAGACTTGGTCGACAATCTTGTCTGCCTGAAGCGGAAAAGAGAAGAGGTGAACCACGCCGCGCATAAAAAAGAGTGCCACACGGCCCAGTTCTTGAACCGGGTCAATGGCCATGCGGCCAAGACTAGCCAGCATTTCTGCGATCGCATTCGATTGGGCCATGGGATGACTATCGCTGGTGTTGCATTTCCGGAACAGGTGGTCGATTGGGATGGTGCCATTAACGTGTCAAGCTTACCAAAATAGCTGAAATTGCGAATAATGTAAAGCGAGAAGACGAGGGCAGCCCGCATCCGTCGGATGTTGTCGTTTTTGCCTTGCGCATTGTCGCTGTTTGGTGTTGTCTGATGCGTGCAACCTCGGATTACCGTTGTTTTCTGTTCGGGGGTAAAGGGGGCACACCCATGATAGTGGACCACCGTTCGGGAACGTATGCCCTGCTGTTTCATTGCCACCGATCGTTTCAGGCGGAGGTGGGCAAGCTGGGGCAGATTGAGGTAGGCAGCGGATACTGGATCTATGTGGGCAGCGCCTTTGGACCCGGTGGTTTATTGTCCCGTGTAGCCCGCCATCTGAAGCCGACGATTCGCCCGCACTGGCATGTAGACTATATAAAGGCCAGGCTGCGCCCCCTGGAAATTTGGGCCACCTCCGATACCGTCAAACGCGAGCATGTCTGGGCGCGGGTATTGTCAGAATGGCGCGACGCCAGCCAGCCCATTGCCGCCTTCGGCGCCACGGACTGCACCTGCCGGTCACACCTGATCCACCGGCAGCAGAGGCCGGACTTTTTTAGCTTCAAAGCTCGACTCTACCGTCGAATTCCCACCCATGGCCCTTTGGTGCGGGCGCTGCCAACGGACGTGCGCGATCAATAGCGTCCACCCGGCATCTGTGAGAGTGGGCGGGTATGCCGCATATTGACTTGTGAGACACTATGATTTAATCAAATAATTGATCAAATCTAAAAGCGCTGCCGCTTGCCAATCCAGCCTGCTGTCCCATATGGATCCGCATCGGTCTTGGCAGGATAACACCGCAACGATTCCTTAAAAAAAATGGCGCCATTAAAGAAATCACCACCGTCCACTACCGGCCACACGGTCAAGGCGTATCAGGGCATCCGTCACATGCTCTTCCACAACGAAATCGTGCCGGGACAGAAAATCGCCTACCGGGACCTGGCCGAACGCTTGGGCATGAGCCAGACGCCGGTCATTCAGGCCCTAAAATGGCTTGAATTTCAAGGACTCGTTCGCCATGAACGTCATCGCGGCTACTACACTGAGCCGATCAGCATCCAGGAGGTGGAGGAGATCTACGATTTTCGAGAACAAATCGAACTGGCCCTGCTGCCCCAAACCTTGGCCAGGCTGGATTCGCCGGCCCTTCAAACGCTTGAAGCGGCATTGAATGCTCACCTGAAAGCCTCGCGCAGCGTCTACCTGCACGACCGGCTGCTAAAGGATATGGCGTTTCACCTCTCTTTGGCCGCTTTGTCCGGCAACCGGGTCCAGCATCGTGCCCTGCGCCTGCTATTCGACCTGCTTTACCTCAAATATGGTGCAAACATCCTTTTCTCGACCTCCATGGACAAAGCGGACAGCGCCCATAAAGCGTTGTTTGCGTATATTCGCGACAACAACCTGCCCGAGGCCGAGCGGGTGCTGTCCGGACACATCCGGCAGGTCAAGGCTCACGTGTTGGGTGGATTGAAGCGCCTGATGCATGAAAAAGACAAGGCCGGATTTTAGGTCCTTCGCTCATCATTCCCCCGCGCGCCTTCGGCGTAAGCGCCCACAACCGCCATGGCTGCCGTTACCGAGAACCCACCCCACGCGTTTCCAGCGCCTTTTTAAGCCGCAGCACCGCCAGTTCCTTGGCCTTGGCCTCAACTTCCACGGTGATGTCCAATCCACGCCAGCAGTCGGGGAAATCCCTCGGGTCGATGATGTCATGATGGGGCCGGCATGGATCCTTGTCCCAACCGTTTAAGGGACTGGAGAGATGAAACAACGGCTCGCGATCCCACGTGGTCAGCACCTTGCCGGTGGTCTGTGGGATGCTCTGGCCATCGGGCAGGCAGCGATGGTGATGAACATCGTAAACAAGGGGCACGCCGGTTTCAAGGCACACGGGAAGCAAGTCTGCCGGGGTGTAGGAGCGGTCGTCATTTTCCAGGGTCAGGCGGCTGGCAATCGGCTGGTCTAGTGAGTGAATGGTCTTCACCAGCCGTTTCAGGGCCGCGGGCTTGTCTCCATAGGCGCCGCCAGCGTGGATGTTGATCACGTCGGCGGCGACCCAATTCGCCACCTGGGCATGATAGGCCAGGTCCGTCAGCGAGCGCGCGACCACCAGGGGATCGGGTGAGCTGAGCACAAGGAACGGGTCCGGATGAAACGAGGTCCGGATGCCGTATCGGCGACTGTAGTCCCCGCACTGTTTAAAGCGGTCAATGATTCGGTTGCCCCGCGGTAATTGATGCAGCTCATAACCTGCTTCCGGATGGGTTTTCACCGGCAGAATCTGGCTGTTGATCCGAAACGCGCCAATGCCGTTGGCCTGGCAAAATTCGAGCGCTTGGTACAGCGCATCGGCATTGTGCAGGCAAATCGCTGACAGATGGGCGGATCTTTCAGTCGCTGGCAAGGAAAGCAGGTAGGTGGCGGTGGTTCGCCTGAATCGGATGGGTGCTTCCCGAAACAAACAGCACAGTCCAAGGCGGATCATGGGCAAGCCTTTCACGGGATCGGTTACTGGAGTGTATCTCAACCAAAAGAATCAGGGTTCAGGGCAAGGCCTGCAGCGGTTAAAAAGCGGAGCAACCATGTCGGTTGTGAGCATTTTTGAGCGTTGCATCAAGCAGCCCTGGGCCCTTAGACGATTTTTGAGATGGGTTCCAACTGGCCTTGAAGATAACCACGAAACATGGTTTGACAGCAGGGTCGCCCCTTTTTTAACGGGCCTCGATACCGTTTCAACCATCAAACGGATACCGGGCCAAGCCGTGAACCGGGCCGTATCTATTTTCATCCAGAAATAGATAAATTTAGCCGAGATCAAGGGCTGCGAAAAATTTTACCACAGGCGCCCCGAAGGAAGTGCCCTTGGGGTGCATATGGTTGATATTCCGAGGATAAATTTTCGAGCACAACGCAGATATCGGACAAATTGGCCATTTATCGATGGGCACTATCTATAAAAAATTGGCTAATGATTGCCCCCCAATGGCCGATGTTCATGGTAACCGAAAAACGACATCAAAGGACATTTGAGCCATGGACAGCCTTTCTGAAGTAGTCAAGAAAGTAAGCCAATTGGACCCACTTCCCACGGTTATCCACCAGGTTCTGACGCTTGCCGACGATCCGGAATCATCGCTGAACGACCTGGTGGCGGTGGTTGAGAGAGATCCCGCCATTACGGCCAACCTGTTGAAAACAGTAAATTCGGCCCACATGGGACTGCCCGTAAAGGTCGATTCTATTCAGCAGGCCGTCTCCATGCTGGGGTTGCAGCAAGTCGTGGAGATGGTGCTTTCTCAGAACCTGTCCGCAAACCTGAAGCAATCCCAGGCTGGATACGGCCTCTCTAAAGGAGACTTGTGGCGCCAAGGCCTGGCTGTGGCCATGGTGGCCAGAACGCTGGCAGACCGGCAGGAGCTATTGAGCCTGCCGGCCATCTACACCGCAGCCCTGCTCAAGGATATCGGCAAAATCATTCTTAATGAATTCGTGGCCGACCGTCTTGAAGACATCCAAGCATTGGTGAACCAGAAAGGCATGAGTTTCGTTGAAGCCGAAATGGATGTCCTGGGGATGGATCACACCACCTTGGGCGGCATGATTGCCAAACAATGGCAATTCAGCCCCCACATGATCTACATGATCGAAAACCACCACCTGACCGACCCGGCATCGCGCAACGACCCGGCCACCGCGACCCTTTACTTGGCCGACATGGTGGCCATGATGGTGGATACGGGCATCGGCGTCGACCGGCTGGCCTACCATGTATATCAGGACGTCTTCAATCAGTTTTTCTCAGACACACAGCAGATCAAAGGCATGCTGATCACCTATAAAAGCTTCCAGCGCCAGGTTCAGGGATTCATCGAAACCAATTGACTATGCCGACCGCTTGACAATCCCTTTCTAACAATTAGGTTTTCGGTCGTCGGAACGTCTATATTTTAATAATCCGGCAATAAAACCATGTAGAGTGGCGCAAGGGACCTGGCCCGTTGACCGCCCGGCAACCTGTGAAATCAAGGTGCCAACTCCAGACCCCACTGGGGAACATGCGGCCTCGATTAGCAAGGCAATCATTCAGCTGCCGCAGCGTTTTGGTGTGAGCCGCTTTCTTATTGGCCCGCAAACGATTCCCGCCAACCAAGGAGACACCATCATGAGCAGCTTTCTAAGCGGTTTTGCCTCCAAAGCCGTGCATGCCGGACAAACACCGGATCCCACAACCCATTCGAGAGCGGTGCCTTTATACCAGACGTCATCGTTTACCTTTGAAAGTACCCAACATGCCGCGGATCTTTTTGGCCTGCGACAGTTTGGCAACATCTACACGCGAATCATGAACCCGACCACCGAGGTGCTGGAAAATCGTGTTGCGGCACTGGAAGGCGGTGTTGGGGCGCTGGCCGTGGCCTCCGGACAGGCTGCCGAAACACTGACCATCCTGACCCTTGCAGAAGCCGGTGACGAGATTGTCGCTTCGGCAGAGCTATATGGCGGTACGGTAAGCCTGTTTTCCCATACCCTTAGAAAGATGGGCATCAAGGTGCGCTTCGTTTCCCCCCGGGACATGGATGCATGGGAGGCGGCTGTCACCGAGCGCACCAAGGCCTTTTTCGTGGAAACCATTGGCAATCCCAAGTTGGATATCATCGATATGGAATCCCTTGCCGCCGTCGGCTGGCGCCATGGCATCCCCCTGGTGGTGGACAACACGGTTACCACCCCCTACCTCACGAGGCCCTTTGCGCATGGGGCCTCGATTGTCATTCATTCGGCCACCAAATTTATCGGCGGCCACGGCACCTCCATCGGCGGCATCATTGTCGATTCCGGCACGTTCGATTGGGCAGCTTCGGGCAGATTTCCCGCCTTCGTGAAACCCGACCCGGCCTACCATGGCTTGAAATTCGTAGAGGCTTTCGGCAACCTCGCCTTTATTCTACGGGCTCGTGTGCTGGGTCTGCGGGATATGGGGGCGGCCATGAGCCCATTCAATGCCTGGATGTTTCTCCAGGGATTGGAAACCCTGCACTTGAGAATGCAACGCCATTCGGAAAACGGACTGGCTGTGGCCCAATATCTGGAGGGCCATAAGGACGTATCATGGGTCCGCTACCCCGGCTTGGAATCCTCTCCTACCTACCATCTGGTCGACCGGTACCTTCCCAAAGGCCACGGCGCCCTGGTCGGCTTCGGCATCAACGGCGGCCAAACATCGGCTGTTAAGTTCATTGAACGCCTGCAGCTGTTCAGCCACCTGGCCAATATTGGAGACGCCAAAAGCTTGGTCATTCATCCGGCTTCCACCACCCACGAACAACTCTCTGAAGCCGAACAGCAGGCCGCCGGCGTCACACCGGATTTCATCCGTCTGAGTGTGGGCATCGAAGACATTCGGGATATTTTAGGGGATTTGGCCAGCGCCCTGGCTGCCAGCAGCGCCTGAGTAAAAAACACGTCAGTGCACCGACGGATGAAGCGCTTGCAGCTATCTGGCAGTGGAGGTAGGCGCTAACAAGTGGTCGTGCAGCGCACAAGCAAGTTGGCGGCTGCCCTGATGTCAATGATAGGGGGGAATCCACCAGGCAGGCGCCTCAAATTGGATGGCGATGGACAGGTCCGGTTCCTGTTCAACCGCTTCGGTAACGGTGGCCACGGCGGTCTGCTCTCCAGGAATACCCGGAAACGTACAGCGCAATATGATTTTTTCATTTTTTTCGAAGGCACCCTTGCCCGCATCGGAGAGCGGGAATAGGCAGCGTGCGCCGCTTTTGCTGATGTCCTGAATAATGCCTGTAAATACCTGACCCTTGTGAATGGCTTCGATGCTTGCGGGCACGGAGCATTGAATGCGCTTGTGTTGGCGCAGATCAAATTGATTGATATCCGTCGGCGCCCCGATTCGCCACAGCGTCACTGGAGAAGAGATAATTTCAACAATTACCGATCGGAATTCAACCATTTCACCTTGAGTCATGCATCGTGCATGCAGGCGGTCACCCGCTTTTTTACGGCCCAAGACCGCTGAAAGGGGCACAACCACGTAATCGCTATTGGCATCGATGCCAATAAACAGCCCTTCGGTGGCCGCCCCCTCATTTTCGTCAACGAATCTGAGCAGGGTACCTCGTTTGATTTGTAGCGCATCGGTTTGTTTGCCCATCATATTGTCCTTTTGCCAAAGGGGATTGCCTGGGTCGTTTGCCAAGCATTAATATACATCCGCCGTCATGTAAAGCATCTTCCCGTGCCAGGCTCCGCTGTCCCGATGAGCGGGGTCGTTGCTTCGCTTCGACACGCGACGGCCAATGCGCTCGCTGTTGCGGTTCACTCATGTTTGTGGGGCTGCTTGCCCATGAGATGCGCGTGCTCGTGTGTATGCACATGAAGCTCCTGGTCAAACCGAATTCGCCCGCGCTCCATGGTGTAAATCTGTCCCGCCGTTTGGGAGAGAAAATCGAACTCGTGGGAGATCAGAACGAAAGAGAGGTCGAGGGTATTGAGGATATGGATGAGCGTTTGCTTGGTATCCAGATCTAGCCCGGTAGAGGGCTCGTCCAGCAGCAGCACCTCCGGTTCCATGGCCAATACGGTAGCCAGCGAAACCAAGCGCTTCTCCCCGCCGGACAATTTGTAGGTAACGCGGTCCTCAAAACCGGACAGCCCTAAAAAGTCCAAGGTCTTTCTGGCGATGGATAAGGCCTCGTGTCTGGATTTACCCAAGTTCAGCGGGCCAAAGGCCACATCTTCCAACACCGTGGGCGAAAAGAGCTGGTCATCTGCATCCTGGAACAGCAGGCCGATTCGGCGGCGCACATCAACGAAATCGGCTTCCACCCGCCTGACTTTGCCAAAGGCTTCAATGGATCCGGAAAGCGGTTTGATAAGGCCCATGATCAAGTGAAACAAGGTGGTCTTGCCGCTGCCGTTGGGTGCTACCAGACCAAGACGGTCGCCGGTGTATAGATGAAAGTCGAGCGCCTCGAGAATCAATGGCCCACCGGGATAGCCGAAGTGAATGTCGGACAAGTTAAGAATGGTTGATCGCATCGGATGCCCCTTAGCGCGTTTTTTTGCTGTTAATCAACCATCGCTGCCCTGTCGTGTGTCAACACACCG
>JASFFF010000143.1:0-8579 GCA_050124445.1 Desulfosarcina sp. | reverse complement strand
TTGCCTGAGGGCCAACAGCCAATCACCGGGCCGATGGGAAACCATTCAGGCTGCCGTTTCACATTTTAACAGCGCGTCAATTTTTCGGGAAAGCGCTTCGAGCGTATAGGGTTTCTGGATGAAACCATTGCAGCCCTTATCCATCAGCGTTTTGGCCTGGCTGTCCATGCTGTAGCCGCTGGCCAGCAAAACATTCAAACCGGGATTGATCTTTTTTAGACCGTCAAATGTGTCGCTCCCGCTGATCCCAGGCATGATCAGGTCCAGTATGACCAAATCGATCCCACCGGGATTATCACGGACGATCGCCAGGGCCTCGTCACCATTTTGGGCCGACAGGGTCCGGTAGCCCATTTTGGAGATCATTTCCGTGCCGATTTCGAGAACCAATTCTTCATCGTCCACAACCAATACGGTTCCCTGGCCGAATCGAATGGTTTTTTCTGCTGTGATGCCGGGGTGTATTTTCTTTTTGGATGCGGGCAGATAGATGGTAAATGTCGTGCCTTTCCCGACAGCCGATTCGACGTCAATATAACCGGCGTGGGCCTTGACGATACCGTATGCCGACGCCAGCCCCAGGCCGGTACCGCTGCCTATCTCTTTGGTGGTAAAGAAGGGGTCGAATATTTGGGTCTGGGTTTTGGCATCCATGCCGTGGCCGGTATCGCTGACACGCAACATGGCATAGCACCCGTTTTTAACCTTGTAGGATTTTTTGGCCATGTCCGAATGCTGGACAAGGCCGGTCTGTATCTTGAACTCGCCACCGCCGGACATGGCATCGGCGGCATTGATAAACAGATTGAACAGCACCTGCTCAATCTGAGAACGGTCAACCTCGACCGGCCCCAGGGTGGGACTCAAATCCATGCGTATGGCGATCTCTTTTCTGGTTCGCCCGAATATATCCGCGTTGTCCCTCACAATCTGATTTAGATCAGCAACCTGGATCTCAAACTGCCCCTTGCGTGCGTAGCCCAACAACTGCCCGGTAAGTTTGGATCCACTTTGCACCAGTCTCTCGATCTTCTTGAGTTTCTCATAATGCGGATGGATCTCATCCGTATCCAGCATCATGAGGGAGATGTTTCCCAAGATACCCATCATGAGGTTGTTGAAATCATGCGCCAGCCCGCCGGCCAGGGTTCCGATGGCCTCCATGCGCTGGGCGAACTGCAGCTGGGTCTCCATCTCTTTGCGGTTGGTGATATCGATGATGCTGCCTTCGATGTAAAGGATGTCCCCGTCACCGCTTCTCACGGTTCTGGAATGATTCTCGACCCAGATGATGGACTGATCAAAACAGCGCATCTCCACTTCATAAAGATTTCGGTCATCCGACGCCGCGATCATCTTCTTCCATTTGGACCGCTCGTCCGGCCTGGCGTACAGGTCTTTTGCCCGTTTGGAAAGAAATGCCGTTTTGGACGGGTATCCGAGCATTCTGACCAATGTGGGATTGACATCGATGATTTTCCCGTCGAAAGAGGTGCGGTACAGGCCAACGGGAACCCCATCGTACAGCCCCCTAAAATGAGCCTCGCTCTCCTGCAGGGACTGCTGGGCTCGTTTGAGCTCGACGAGACGGTTTTCCAGGTCGCTGATAAGACCGTGAAGTTGATGGCGCATGGCCTCAAAAGCGCGTGCCAGCACACCGATTTCATCCTTGCGCCGAAGCAGGGATGGATCGTTGGGCAATTCCCAATGACCGTCACCCAATTTCTCCGCGGTGCTGGCCAGGGAGACGATGGGTGACATGTAGTGCAAAGCGGTCCGTCGGCCAATGAAATAGACACACGAAAAGATTCCCACAAGAAACAGGGCGGTAGCAAGGGCAGCAAACAGAACCTGATCGGAAAAGAAAGAATGCAGGGTGGTGCCGATTGTGGCTGCCTTCTGCTCCATCGCAGCGATGGGCGTCGAGAACTCATCGATGTAGGTGGTCGCTGCCACCATCAGCCGTTGACCCCTCAAGGGCACCTCGACCGGCGTCATGGTCATGTACTTTTGACGCACCGTGCCGTCAGGATCGATCCAGTCATAATAACCAGAGACCTCTTCACCCGTGAGGGAAGGCTTGAAAATGGCCCACCAGGATGGCAGTTCGCCAGCCAAAAAATCCAAATTTCGGTCAATGAGCCTTGGATTGGGATGGACGCGCATGATGCCGGTGCCCGCCTCATACAAACAGACATAGCCGGTTTTCCCAACCCGCTGCCTGGCAATGGCCTGAAACTGCTCGGATTGCTTCAATGCCTGCATATCCATCTCCGGCTTGAGGGATAAAAACAGGCCAACTTGACGGGCGGCATGCCTGGCATTGTCACGGATCACCTGTTGGCCCAGCAATTCGAGCTCCGCTTTGGATTCTGCGTTCAACTCATGGATCGAATGCTTCAGAACACGCGACATGTGCCCTTGGGCCAGATACCAGCCGGAGACGGTAAAAGCGAAGAGCAACACCACCGGTATCGTTGAGATCAAAAGATAATGCTTGGTAAACTTCTTGACCATGGATTGTGACGGTTGCCGGCGATTGCGCATCGATCAATCCTCTAAAACGCGTCCCTTGTTCACCATTGAACGCTGGCTAACAATGACCATCGGTGAGCATGCAATCTTCAATATATTTGAATTGTTATATAACTATTAACCTCAACCCGTCGCCTGACACCACCGCCACCATCTGGCAACGCCCCTGCTCGTGCTTTCAACCCTATTATTGGTAGAATCTGGATTTTCTTTAGAAAATGAGCTGAATGGGATCCATCGGAATCGGTGACATCCCGGGGAGATGGGTTGCTGCGGTTTTAACGATCGAGAAGCGGATGATCGGTCTTGCAGTATATAGCGGCCTTGCCGTCGTGAACCTTAGAGACTCCGGCCGACCTCCTCGGCCTCACTTTGCGCCAGCATGAGGTTGCGTGGCGTCTTGGCATCACCGATCACGTACACATCCACACCCCGATGGTCCAGCAGCTGTTTGGCATCGCGCACCGGGATCATGGCTTCGGCCACGACGACGGTGTCGAAGCCGTCCAGGGTCATCGGTTTACCGGCGGTGGTGAACACCACGCCATCGTCGGTGAACCGCTTGACCGCCACCTGCTTGAACAGGCGCACCGCATCACGTTTTAGCCGCTCTCGAAGGTAGAAGCGATCATTGCTGGACATCTCCTCAGCAAAATGGCGTTTACGGTTGAGCACGGCAACCTCGCGCCCTTTTTCCGCAAGGAAGTCGGTCGCCACCAATCCGTACTGCCCGCCGCCCAGGATGATCACCCGGTCGCCGGTGATTGTTTCGCCTGCCAGCACCTCGGTTACCGTGCACAGATCCATCCGAGTCGTAAACAAGCCCTTGATAATGGGCATGTCGGGCAGGCTGCCAGAAGCCAGGATTACCGCTTGCGGTTCAAGGCTGTCCAGCAGGGCATCATCCAGCGCAGTATTGAGTCGAAGCGATACCCCTAAACGTTCGATTTCATGGGTGAGATAGTCGATCACGTCCATAATCTCACCCCGTCCGGGCGGTACGGCCGCCAGTCGTAGCAGACCACCGACGTGGCCCTTCTCCTCTGCGATGGTGACCCGGTGGCCGCGTATGGCCGACATGCGGGCCGCTGCCAGGCCGGACGGGCCGGCGCCCACCACCAGAACCGACTTGGGCTGCGGCGCCACCTCCTCGGCCGTCATCACATATTCACGTCCCACATCGGGATTGACCACACAACCGCCCGGTTCCAGGGCCAGCACCGCATGAATGCACCCCAGACAACAGCCGATACAGGGCCGAATGGCGTTGAGATTGCCGGCACGGGCCTTTTCCGGCAGCATGGGATCGGCGATTAATGCCCGGCCCATGGCAATCACATCCACCCGCCCTTCCTTGATGATACGATCGGCCAACTCCGGGCTTTTTATCCGGCCCACCCCGACCACGGGGATGTTCACCACCTGTTTGACGGCTTCGGCCAGCCCAACGAAGCAGGCCGCCTCCACGTACATGCTGGGGATGGTCAGCTGTGTGGAACCATAGACCCCTGCGGAGACATGCAGATAATCGGCGCCCGCTTTCTCCAGTATGGGCGCCAGGCGCAAGGCGTCTTGCAAGGTCCACCCGCCGTCAATATAGTCCTCTCCATTGATGCGCAGCCCCACAGGAAAATCGGACCCGGCCTTGGCCTTAATGTCGGCCAGCAATTCGAGGAAAAAACGGATACGGTTGTCAAAACGACCGCCGTATTGGTCCTGGCGGTGATTGGCATTGGGGGACAGAAATTGGTTGATCAAATACCCATGGGCCCCGTGGATTTCCACGAAATCGAAACCGGACTCCCGGCACCGCCGCGCCGCGTCACCAAATGCATTCACCAACTCGGCAATCTCTTTAATGGTCAGTGCCTTGGGAATTCCTTTGACCACTGCTGGTGCCGGTATGGCCGACGGTGCGACCTTATGGTCATGGTAGGATTGGCGGCCGCCGTGCATCAGCTGGACGCCGAAACAGGTATTGAAGGGTTTGACCGCATCCACCATTTTTTTCAGCCCCGGGACGCATCCATCGTCCCACAGGGCTGGCAAACCAGGTAGCTCCAGGCCTGTGGGATGAACCCCACCGCCGCCCACAAGGATCATGCCGGCCCCCCCTTTGGCCCGTTCCGCCAGGTACGCGGTCAGCTGATCAGTAACAAAACCGTTCTCGTCCACACCGAAGTTGATGCTCATGGCCGACATGAGCAGCCGGTTCTTGGCCCGCATTCGGCCGATTTGAACAGGAGAAAACAGATGTTTGAGAAAGCTCATAAGCCTCTTTAGCATAGCCGCCTTCAAGAAAGTTTCTAAAATCGACCGGCGGCACGACTATCAAGCGGATTTGCGAAACACGGTCTCCAGCTTCAGTGGCGGCGGTAGGCCGACAAAAACGTATTCACCGCTTCCCAATAAACCGACGAGGTTTCAATGGAATTATGGTCGGTGCCTGCCACCGTAACGGCGGTGGTCGGACCGCCCCATATTCGTTCCAGGCGTTTGGCAAACCGGACCGGTACCACCTGATCATGCGTGGCGGTAAGGAAAAGGGCCGGTACGGTGATGGTTGCGGCCAACGCGGCTGAATCGAAACGGTGTTTGAGCAGCCAGCCCACCGGAAAAATCGGATAATGGGCCTTGGCCACATTGACCAGGGAATCGAACGGCGTGACCAAGATCACGCCGCCCACCTTGCGCTTGGCGGCCACATGAACCGCCACCCCGGACCCCAGACTGCGCCCCATGAGCACCACATGAGTCGGCTGAATGGATTCGGCGGCCAATATGTGGTCCAGAACGAACAAGGCATCGGCAAGCAGGGCGCGTTCAGATGGACGCCCTTGGCTCTGGCCGTAGCCACGGTAGTTCATGAACAAAAAGGATCGGGTGGCAAACCGGTCGAGGTCTGCAAAGTTAAGTGAAACATCTTCAGCATTGCCGCCGTAATAGACGATCAACGGATGCTCCGCATCGATGCGGTTCTTGAACAGCCAGCCGGTCAGGGTGACATCGCCGTGTTGCACCTGGATTTCCTGATCCGCGTACCGCGACTGGTTGGATGGCGCGGTGGGCTGAGGAAAAAAGATCATCTTGCCTTGAAGAAAGTAGAGCAGCACGGTGGTCCCGACGAACAGAACCATCAGCACTTTTACGATTTCCAGGATCATCCTAAGCATTCTCCACAATCCAGTTGGCATGGCAAAGGTTTACAGCGGTCTCGATGGACGCCTTGGACACTAACAGCGATATACGAAATGAGGTGGTGGTAACACCGGCCACCGCGATACTGTGACGCGACAACAGGGTCAGCACTTCCATCAAGGTGGCGTTGGTTCGGTTGAGCCCCTCGCCGATGAGTGACAGGGCGCTCAGATGGGTGTCAAATCGTACCGTGTCACCCAACTGCCGGACCAGCGTTTCACGGATCTCCTGCCAGCCGTATACATTGGGTGAAGAAACGACAAAAGAGACGCGCGACGGCTCTGAATCGCCACTCACATGCGCAGCATGCACCTCCTTCACCGGCACCTGCTCCTGTTCCAGAATGGCTAACCCCCGATTAAAGTCGGCCAACGCCTGCCCACCGCTGATGCGAACCCGGGTGATCTCCTTTTCACTGACCACCGCCTGAACACCGGCCACCTGGCCCGGTGCGAGTTTTCGAACCACCGTTTCCCGCCGCCGATCGAAGGCGCTGCCGGCATAGATGGCGATCTGCTTTTCCTTGGCAAACTGGACCGCCTGTGCGTTGAGCACCTTGGCGCCTGCGGCACTCATCTCCTGCATCACCGGATAGGAGACTTCTGGCAGGTGCCGGGCATCGGCTGCAATCGACGGATCGGCTGAATAGACCCCATCCACGTCAGAATAAATTTCGCATCGCTCGGCATCGATGGCGGCCGCCAGCGCCACCGCCGTGGTGTCCGATCCGCCACGTCCCAAGGTGGTGATGTCCCGCCGGTAACTCACGCCCTGGAACCCTCCCACCACCACCACTTTGCCCTCGGATAGTTCGTCCAACACACGAAAGGGTCGCACCTCGATCACCTGGGCATCGTTATGGCGGTGGTTGGTAATAATGCCGCACTGGGATCCGGTCAGGGAAACCGACTGCACACCCAATCGGTTCAAGGCCATGCACAGTAGCGCCATGGTTATGCGCTCACCCGTGCTCAGCAGCATGTCCATTTCCCTTCTGGGCGGCTTGGGTGAAACGCTGCGAGCCATCTCAACCAACTGGTTGGTGGTTTTTCCCATGGCGGAGACCACCGCGGCCACATTTATGCCCTGCGCCTTGACATCGGCAATCATCCGGGCCACCTGCATAATTTTGTCCACATCGGAAAGGCTGCTGCCGCCATATTTTTGAACGATACGGGTCATGGTTACCCCTTTGCAGGTGCTATCATGGTAGTCGTGTTGGCTTGAAAGCCGGCTGATAGTTGATGGGGCCGCAATCGCATCGCGGACGACTTCATCAGCCGTTCGAACTAAAATAGATATTTGACCAGCACGAAACTGCCCACCAGCAGTACGGTAAAAGCGACGGCCAGCAAGTCAAAATAGCGGTCAATGAATCGCTGTATACGTGGCCCAAACAGATAAATCAATCCGCCCACGATACAAAAACGCGCCGACCGGGAGGCCAAGGATGCCAGAACAAACACACTGAAATTAATCTTGAACATGCCGGCAGCGATGGTGAACACCTTATATGGAATGGGTGTAAACCCGGCGATACCCACTGCCCAGGCATCATATGTGTTATAAAGGGTCTCGATATAGGCCACTTTCTCCGTCAACCCGTAAAAGTCAATGATACGCATGCCCAGGGCGGTCATGAACTGCCACCCGATCAGATATCCCAGGCATCCGCCCAGAACGGATCCAAGGGAGCAGACCAAGGCGTACTTGAATGACCGGTCCGGCCGGGCCACACACATGGCGATCAGAAGCACATCGGGAGGAATGGGGAAAAAGGAAGATTCGGCAAAGGCTAGCAGAAACAGTGCCCAGGTACCGTAGGGGGTTGCCGCCCAATGGAGCACCCAGTCATATAGACGCCTGAGCATTTACGGGTCTCTCCAACCATGTTCGCCGATGAGCTTGACAAAACGACACCCGCCCAGATTGGACTGGCGGACACCCTTTTCGTCGCGTACCAGCTTTATTAGATCCTGGGTGTGACGGCTCCCCACTGGAATTACCATGCGCCCACCGATAGCTAGCTGATTAACCAGCAGCGTGGGAATCTCCGGCGCACCAGCGGTAACGATAATGGCGTCGAAAGGACTGTGCTCTTTCCAACCGGTGGTACCGTCGGAATAGCGGGTGACGATGTTGTGATAGCGTAATTTGTCAAACAATTTGCGGGTTCGAATGTAAAGGGCGTAAATCCGCTCAACTGAATAGACCCGGAAGGCAATCTGAGCCAGGACGGCCGCCTGGTACCCCGATCCGGTACCAATTTCAAGCACACGATCTTCGGGGGTAACCTGAAGCGCCTGGGTCATCTCGGCGACAATGTAAGGCTGGGAGATGGTCTGTTGTTCACCAATGGGCAGGGGAAAATCACCATAAGCCTGATCCATCATGGCCTCGCTGACAAACAGATGGCGAGGAACCGTCCGCATGGCCGAGAGCACCCGGGCGTCGCTGATACCCCGGGCGATGAGCTGCTTGGTGACCATTTCATTTCTCAGACGCTGGAATTTCATCGGCAGATTTCTCCCAGCATCTGTCTATCAAGTAAGGCCAATCGGGTCAAGAAATTAGCCACACAGGCAGGCAAGGCGACCGATCGGTTTGCATCAACGCTCAGATCTTGTAGATCACCCGTTTTTCGGTGATGATAATGTCCACATGCTTATCGTGGGACTCCATGGGCACCTGGGTGGTCAGCTGTCCCTCAAACACCAGTCCAACCTTGCGGGTGGTAATGGGAAGATCGGGAATGATTCGATCATAATAGCCGTCCCCTGATCCGATCCGTCCACCCTTCTCATCCATAGCCACACCGGGAATAATGGCGATATCAATGCAATCCA
>JASFFF010000142.1:0-8585 GCA_050124445.1 Desulfosarcina sp. | reverse complement strand
AGCGGGTCTCCTCGGCGGATTATGACGGCGTGGTCATTCCCGGCGGATATGCGCCGGATCACATGCGCCGTCACCCGGCCATGGTCGAGTTGGTCAAAGGGTTTGCCGCCGCCGGCAAGCTGGTGGCAGCCATCTGCCATGCCGGCTGGATGCTGGTTTCGGCAGACGTCATTCGCGGACGCACGGTAACTTCTTACTTCTCCATTAAGGATGACCTGGTCAATGCCGGCGGCAACTGGGTGGACGAGGAGGTGGTAATCGACGGACATCTGGTCACCAGCCGCACTCCCGACGATTTGCCAGCCTTCATGCGGGCGATTATCGGTGTTTTGGGCAATGCCCAGTCCTAAAGCGCTTTTTGCCGATCAGGCCATCGCTACCGTGTTATAGCGCTTCAACATGGCGTGCCGGCGGCTGAATCGATCACCCATTAAGGGAACATGCCCCGCCCGAGCCTGCTCATATAACCCGGATCGCTTTCCATTTTCCCTGCCAGAAGCGCCAGAAGGTAAGGGAGAAAAGCGATACCACGTACAGGGTCAAGTTGATCCAGCAGGCGTACAAGCCCCATCCCGAAAACTCAACGATGATGATCATGGGCAAGACCATCACCGCCAGTGTGGCCACGCCGATGCTCCACATGATGAAGCGGGTATCGCCGGCCCCTTTCAATACACCCACAAAGGTAAAATACATGGCGTCAAAAGAGATGAACAAGGCCATGATTCGCATGACGACGATTCCCTGCGCCAGCAGCTGCTGGTAGGGTACGCCACCGCTTTCAGCCACAAGGAAAATGCGCAGCATCCACTGGGGTGCAAACAGAAAAAGCAAATCCAGCAGCAGTGTGTAGGTGAGCAGAATGCATACGGTTTGCTTGGTGAATTGAAGCGCTCCATCCGCATCATTTCTTCCCAGCGACTGGCCAACCAATGTGGACAGACCCATAGAAAATCCAATTGCCGGCATGAAGGCTATAGATTGTATCGAAAAGACAATGTTGCTGACGGCCAGCTCGACCCGCCCCAGCCTGCCGATCAAAAAAATAAAAAAGGTAAAGGCCAGCACGTCCATGCTAAACTGCAGTGCCGCCGGTACGCCCTTTCTGAGGATACGCAGAAACAGTTCGGAATCCAATGCACGACCGGAGAAGATGCCGTATACCTGGTCGTTGGTACGGTTAAAAATAAGGGCGACATAAAGCAGTGCGATGATTGCCCATGAACTCACCGTGGCGAGGCCGGCACCGCGAATTCCCATTTCCGGAAATACCCATATCCCGTTGATCAGGGCATAGTCCAAGGGGATATTGAAGAGCATGCCGACAATACTGATTACCATCACCGGCCGTGTTTTACCTCTGCCGGTGAAAAAGCAGGCCAAGCCAGAACCCAGTACATTAATTCCGCCACCCAAGCAGAGGATGCGAAAGTAGATGCTTTCCAGCTGCTGAACCTCTGGCGGGTGTCCCGCCAAATCAAAAATACGCTCGGCAAGAAAAGACAGCCCAATCAGGAAAACCGTGGCGATTATCGAAAAGTAGATGCCCTGCCACACACAGGGGCCGATACGGCGGCGGATTCCAGCTCCCGCATACTGCGCAATGAAAACGTTCAGGTAAGTAGAGATGCCAGTAAAAAAGGTCAAGGCTAGAAACGCGGCAATACCTGCAGGCATTGCCGCAGCGATGGCATCAAGGGAATAATTGGCCAAAAATACCCTGTCCGTGAACTCCATGACGGTGGTGGCTGCCATGGATAGGACAAGGGGCAGACTGACGGCAGTTATCTTTCGATACGGTTGATTAGACGTCGTCAAAATAGGCCAATGGTCGGTTGTCGATTCAGCTGGGCAATTTCATTCGATCCACGGATACACGCTGATGCATCGGGTACGGCCAGCACCACCCGTTTCAGTTCTCATGCGTTCATGGACTCGAAACGCCGCGTGAAGACAGTCATCAGAAAACGGATACAGGTAGAAATCGGGTCTCAAAGGGCAATGGCAATTGTACCGGGCCCCCATCATCTGATTGCATGTCCAGGAAATTACTAACCGATAATCCCAGCAGGCGCACTTTTTTATCACCGGCGTCGGTGCTGTCCAACAGTTTTTTGGCGTGGTCCACGATCACGGCCGCACGGGTTATCGGTTCCGGAAGCGTGACACTGCGAGTTACGGTCTGGAAATCGTGGTATTTCACTTTCAAGGTTAATGTCAGGCCGCGACGATCCTCCCGGCGCAGCCCGTCGACAACTTTTCTGGCAATGCCGTCAAGAATAGCCAGCATTTCATTCGTGTCGTCGATGTCGGTTTCTAAAGTCGTCTCCTTACCATAGGATTTACGAATGCGGTTGGGTTCAACCGGCCGGTTATCATCGCCGCGGGCGATGTGATAATAGTAGCTGCCGGCCTTGCCGAAGTGACGGATCAGTTGATTAAGACTGACTTTTTTAAGGTCCGCACCGGTTTTGATCCCCATCAGGTGCATGCGCTGCTCGGTTACTTTACCCACGCCGAAAAATTTCCGGATGGGCAATTGGTCGAGAAAGGCAGTTGCCTGGTCCGGCGTGATGACGGTTATGCCGTCGGGCTTGTTGCAATCCGAGGCGACTTTGGCTAGAAATTTATTGTATGAAACACCGGCGGACGCCGTCAGCCCTTGGGTTACCTCAACGATTTGCCGACGGATCCGCTGAGCAATGAGGGTCGCCGAGGAGATGCCGGCTTTATTCTCGGTTACATCCAAAAAAGCCTCATCCAATGAAAGCGGCTCGACCAGGTTGGTGTACCGGAGAAAAATCTTACGAATTTGATGGGAGACGGATCTGTATGCATCGAATCGGGGCTGTGTAAAGATTGCATGCGGACAGCGTCGGTAGGCAGCGGCACATGCCATTGCCGAATGGATGCCGAATTTTCGTGCTTCATAGGAACAGGCGGCAACGACACCCCGACTGCGCGGGTCACCGCCCACGATCAGCGGCCTGCCCTTGAACTGAGGATTATCCCTTTGCTCCACCGATGCGTAAAAGGCATCCATATCGATGTGAATGATCTTACGCATGGTAACCATCGGCCCGAGTCTTGAGAGGTTTGTTAAAAGGCTCCAACAATTCCGGTAAGTGGTATGGCCAATGAATGGTAGTCATCCGATGCACTGGCATCATCAATGCAAAAAAATATGCGGACCCGTCGATTTTCAATCAGACCGTCCAACGTCCGTCGATCGGTTAACCACATAAATACCTATACTGACCATGGTCAGGGCAGTCAGCAGCCGGTAGGTAATTGGTTCATCCAGCAACACGATGCCCTCCAGCACGCCAAAAAGGGGTGTCAAAAATAAAAACGCGCTCAACTTGGATGCCGGGTAGTGCCGGATCAGCCAGAACCAGGCGAGATAGGTGATAAAGGCGACCCAGACAACCTGATAGACCACGCAACCCAGGATGAGCGGGGTCACATTCACCATTTCGGTTTGCCCCAACAGCATCGCGCCGAGAGGCAGCATGATTGCAGAAACGACGAGTTGGTACAACAACACGCTGCTGGCCGAAATGCTGTGCAGCGGGCTGGCTTTTACCAAAATTGTGGCTGCGGCCCAAAATCCAGCTGCAAGCAACAGCATCGTATCGCCGATAATCATCTTGGATTGGGGCTGGCCGACAGATTCGCTGAAGGCCACCACGATTCCCAAGAATGCCCAGCACAGCCCGGTAACCTGGGTTTTGCTCAAATACTCTCCCGGAACGAACCAATGTGCCCCCACGGCGGTTATAAATGGCATGGTATACAGGAAAATGACCGACCTCGAGGCATTGGTAAATTCCAGCCCCCAGTAAATCAGCAAAAATTCGATGGAAAAAAACAATCCCACGGCCACACCCCACCATAAGGTGCCGTCGGTAAGCACCATTTTTTCCCTGCGTAGGGTCATCCACAGGTACAGCAAGATAGCGGCGCCGATAGAGCGGATGCCGCCCTGTAAAGCAGGGGCAATGCTGTGGACAGCAATTTTGATTGATATTTGCTGCAGTCCCCAGCTGGCACAAAGGACAATCATCATGATGATTGCCTTGAGATCGACTTTTTCAGGGTGTGGTCTCACGATAAATGCCCTAGCCTCCTGGCGTTGACCTGACGGGTAGCCTTAGCATGCTTGACGCAAGAATAACAGATACAGATGCTTTCGTTTGTGCTAAGACCGGAGCGTAAAGACGGGTGATGAAGGCCCCCTGAAACAAAGTGGCGGTTGTTTCGTCGCTGCCATTTAAGGAGAGACGACGGGTTTGAAAAAAGTAAACGTAATCGGTGTTCCATGGGATGAGAAATCATCATTCATGCGCGGCTGCGCGGATGCACCCAACAAGATTTGGGAATCATTCACGTGTCGGTCGGCCAATACCTGTGCCGAGAACGGCCTGGAACTGGGCAACGATGAACGCTTTGGCTTCAAAGGGAATATGGCCCTATCTTCCGGGAACGCAGTTATGGACGAAATCGAAGCCCAGGCTGCGGATGTCGTTGGCAAAGGCATTTTGCCACTTTTTCTCGGCGGTGATCATGCCATTACCTATCCGCTGGTCAAAGGACTGGCCCGCCATCACGACGATCTCAACATCCTCCATTTTGATGCCCACCCCGACCTTTACGATTCGTTGGATGGGCACAAGCATCTGCACGGATCCCCATTTGCACGGATTATGGAGCAGGGTCTGGTCAAGCGTCTGGTCAGCGTCGGCATCCGTACGATGAATCCGCACCAAGGCAAGCAGGCACGTCGGTTCGGTGTGGAAGTGGTGGACATGGCGGATTTCGACCCGTTCATCGCGATTGCATTCGAGGGGCCGGTCTACCTCTCTCTGGACCTGGATGTTCTCGATCCCGCCTTCGCGCCCGGCATCTCCCACCATGAACCCGGTGGGCTCAGTACCCGTGAATTGATCCGAGTCATACAAACCTTCAAAGGCCAGTTGATCGGCGCCGATATCGTGGAATACAATCCGTACCGCGATATTCAGAATGTCACCGCCATGGTCGCCGCCAAACTGATGAAGGAAATTGCTGCGCGGTTGATCGGTTGATCCGCTATCCTGCCCTCGCCGGATTGCAGGCGGAAACAATGGCGCTCATTGGCAGGCACCGCTACCAGATGAAGTATTGAGGGGGGCACGCATCCAGTCAGCCCGCTTTAAATATGCTGAATCTTGATCTTGAGCATCATATCGCCACGGGTGCCGTCGGATTTGGGCCGGCCGATACCTTTTAGGCGCAGTACCTGACCGTCGGTGATGCCCTGGGGAACCAGGACCCGAAAAAGGCGATTTTGCAGACCCCAGGGGACGGTAATCAATTTGCGGGCCCCCACCATGGCCTCATACTGGGTGATGGTAAGGTTGCCGTAAAGGTCGTAGGCATCATCCCCTTTGCCGGTTTTGACCACCTGGAAACGGTGGGAGCGCTTTTTTTCGGTTGCGTGACGCAGGCGCTTCGAGACCCCGGTTGATGGAATGCGGTCAAACAATTTGAGAAACAGGATGCCGAAGACGAAACCGCCGATGTGCGCCCACCAGGCGATACCACCGGCTTGACCGGAGCTTCCCGCCGCATTTATAAACTGGAGCAAAAACCAGATTCCCAGAAAGAAAAAGGCAGGAATTTCGACGAACCAAGGGATGAAGAGAATGGGTATCAGGGTCAGAATGCGCGAACCGGGGTAGAGAATAAAATAGGCTCCCATGACCCCGGCTATGGCCCCACTGGCCCCGATGGTGGGAATATTGGAATGGGCGTTGAGCAGCATGTGTGACAATCCCGATGCCAGTCCGCACAGCAGGTAGAAGACAACATAGCGGGCCGGGCCGAGGCGGTCCTCTACGTTGTCACCGAAAATATAAAGGGACCACATATTGCCGATGAGATGCAAAAATCCACCGTGAAGGAACATGAAGGTAAACAGGGATAGGATCTGCTGGCCAAGAGAGAAGTAGGCAGACACCTGGGGCACCGTGAATTTGGCGGGAACCAGGCCGTACAGGTATACGAAATGGTCCTGGCCCTGGCCCTGGGCCAACTGGACCAGAAAGAACACCACATTGACGCCGATGAGGGTGTTGTTGACCACCGGAACGGTTTTGGATGGGGTTGTGTCGCGAATTGGAATCATGGGTTCATTTAGTTGGGGATCAAGGAAGTGGGCAACTTGGGTTTCACTTGTCTTAAATGGGGCCCCTCAGGCCCAACCCCTCAATCGGATTCGATCGTCATACTCAGATCCACGGCCACGGCCGAGTGGGTCAGGGCGCCAATGGATATGAGGTCTACGCCGGTGTGGGCCAGATCGTTGAGCCCCTGGCGGGTGACCCCGCCGGACACTTCAACCAGGGCGCGTTTATCAACTATCGTAACCGCTTGGCGGATTTGGTCCACATTCATATTATCCAGCATGATGATATCCGCTCCGGCATCCAAGGCCGCTTTCACTTCCGCCAGGCTGGATGCCTCCACCTCCACCTTTATCAGATGGGAAATGGATCGGCGCACTTTTTTGACGGCATCGGCGATACCCCCGGACACGGCGATGTGGTTGTCCTTGATCAGCACCCCATCATAGAGGCCCATGCGGTGGTTGTGAGCGCCGCCCATGCGTACCGCATATTTCTCCAGCACCCGCCAGCCAGGCGTGGTCTTGCGGGTATCCACCAGTTTCACCGGCGTTCCGGAAACTTGGCTGACAAAGGCGCGGGCCTGGGTGGCGATCCCGGACAACCGCTGAAGAAAATTCAATGCGGTGCGTTCACCTTTGAGCAGTGCGGCCAGATTGCCCTGAAGGCGCACCACCTGGCGACCCGCATCCACCGCATCGCCATCTGCAAAAAGGGCTGTGAAAGCGATGTCGGGATCCAGTGTCCTGAATACGGCTTCGGCCACTTGCAGGCCGGTAATGACCAGGTGCTGCTTGGCCACAATCGTTCCCCGGCCACGGGTATCCGCTGCCACCAGGTTGTCCGTGGTGATGTCGCCGGAACCGATGTCTTCCTTCAGGGCCAGTTGTATCAGGTCGTCGGTGGTATGCACGTCTAATCCATCATGCCTTTGATGCGTTCCAAGGTTGCCTCCAGAGCGTGTTGCTTGTCCAGTTTGGCGGCGTGCTTTTCACGCACGCCGGCCACGACATCGGCCGGGGCCTTTTTCAGAAAATCCTCGTTGCCCAACTTCTTGTTCATACCGGACAACTCCTTGTTCAGTTTGCCGATTTCTTTCTCCAGACGCGTCCGTTCCTTGGCGAAATCGATGATCCCCTCCAGCAGTACATAGACGGTGGCCCCATTGACCAACACCGTCGCCGCCGCTTTGGGGCGTGCCATGGCAGGATTCACCTCAATGCCGTTCAGGCGGGCCAGATTTTCGATCAGTGCCCGGTTTTTTTCTACCACCGCACCAAGCTGAGGATTCTCAGGCTGTACGGCCGCGGTCAGTGCTGTTGAAGGGGAGATGTTCATCTCTCCGCGGACATTGCGGATGCCGGTGATGATGGCCATCACTGCCTGCATCTGTCCCTCAGCGGCTGGATCGCTCCCGGCCTGGATTTGATCCGGCCAAGCGGCCCGCATGATGGAGCCTTCTGTGCCGGGCAGCGAGTGCCATATCTCTTCGGTGACAAAGGGGGCAAACGGATGCAGCAAAACCAGTGCCTGCTTGAGTACATACCACAGCACGGACAGCGTGGCGCTCTTTTCCCGGCTGCCGCTATTGTCGTATAAAGTCGGTTTAATCGCCTCCAGGTACCAGTCGCACATCTCGTGCCAGACAAATTGGTAGACGGCACCGGCGGCTTCGTTGAATTTGTAGGCATCCAGCGCTTCCTCGGTCTGTCGTGCTACCCGCTGCAGTCGAGAAAGAATCCAGCGGTCCTCAAGAGAGATGCACTGCTCATCGATGGTGTCGTAGCCCTGATCCAGGTGCATGAGCGAGAACCGGGCGGCGTTCCATAGTTTGTTTATGAAATGGCGATAGCCCTCCACCCGCTTTTCGCTCATCTTGACATCCCGCCCCTGGGCGGCGAAGGCAGCCAGGGTGAAGCGGAACGCATCGGTGCCGTATTGGTCGATGACATTTAGGGGGTCGATGACATTGCCCTTGGATTTACTCATTTTTTTGCCGTCCTCATCACGTACCAGCGCATGTACGTAAACATCGGCAAAGGGTATATCCTTCATGAAATGGATACCCATCATCATCATCCGGGCCACCCAAAAAAAGAGAATGTCGAACCCCGTCACCAAGACCGAGGTCGGATAGTAAGTCTTAAGCAATTGGGTCTGTTGCGGCCAGCCCATGGTCGAAAAAGGCCATAGGGCCGAACTGAACCAGGTGTCCAGCACATCGGTCTCCTGGGTCAGATCGCCAGAGCCGCAATCCGGACAGATATCGGGCGCCGCCATGGCCACGATCATCTTGCGACAGCCCTGGCAGGTCCAGGCCGGAATTTGGTGGCCCCACCAAATTTGACGAGAAATGCACCAATCACGGATGTTGTACATCCATTCATAGTAGGTTTTGGTCCAGGATTCGGGGATGAT
>JASFFF010000141.1:0-8586 GCA_050124445.1 Desulfosarcina sp. | reverse complement strand
TCCGTGATCTCGGAGTCGACATGCTCGGCAAACAGCGAGCCTGGCTGAAGTCGCTGTCCCTGCCGGGTACGTTGCGCGCGCCTATCGACGATGCCCTGCATCGCTTGGACAACCACCTTCGCCAGGCTCCGGTGGAGGACGACTTCCTGCCATCCCTTCCGCTCTACGAACGGATTGCCCGTGATCACATGGGGTGTCTGCTCGGGCCGGATGATATCGCCCGCGCACTGGATCGGGAAATCACCGAAACGACGGCCATTTTAAAACAATCCGCTGGGTCCATGGCACCCGGTCAACAATGGCAGGCGGTTGTCGACGGCCTGCCCCGGCCGCCAATTCCGGCCGGAGGGATAGCTGACCTTTACCAGGGCTTTATCCTTGACCTGGCCCGGCATTGTAACGCCAGCGGGCTGATCGACCCGGAACTGGTGCAATCCTGCCCGGTTGCGGTTGCACCGATTCCGGCTTACATGCGGCCGGTGCGCAGCAATGCCGCCTACAGCATGCCGCCACAGCACCCGCCCCGGGGCGGCACCTTTTTTATCCAGGACGCCGGCCGGACGGCAACCATCCCGGCTGATTTCCGTTTGCTGACGGCCCATGAAACCTTTCCCGGCCACCACCTGCTGGACACCTGTCGCTGGGGGCATGCGAGATGGATCCGGCGGCATATCGAATTCCCTATTTTTTATGAGGGCTGGGCCAGCTTCGCGGAAGAGTTGATGTTCGACACGGGTTTTTTTTCCACACCGGCCGACCGACTCCTTATGGCCAAGCGGCGCTTCTGGCGTGCCATGCGTGGAAAGGTCGATTTCGACATTCATACCCGCCGACGCAGCCTCGATGATGCCGCCGCCAATCTGGTATCGGCAGGCATGGCCCCCAAGCGGGCCCGTGCCATGGTCAGGCGATATTGCTTGAAACCGGGGTATCAGCTGGCCTATACGATCGGAAGGCGTCGCTTCCGTTTTCTGTACGACACCTATTGTCAGCATGGGGCCGCCCCGGTGGCTTTTGCCCGGGGGGTTCTGGCTCAGGGAGAGATCGGATTTAATTATTTGGAGCAGACATTGCGGCAAGGAGGTTGACGGTGACCACATTTCTCGGCAGTCATTCGGAATGGAACCTCGGCAGTCCCGGCGGATGGGACTATCAGCGCGTGACCCAGGAGATCGCCAAGGTCGTTTGGCAGCGGATCAACGCCATTCGGCCCGTCGGGGTCGATCTGGACTTCGATCACCCCATGCTCTATCCGGTCGTGGGTTTTGCCGACATGCTGCTGGCGGTTCACCGGCAGCGGCAGGGCAACAATCCCGGGCTGTTGGCCGTGGTGGCCGAGGAGGAGACCCTGGACAATGTTACCGAAAACATCAACCTGGCCCGACGGCTGGACGCCGTAGCGGGCATCACGGGCATTTTGGCCGCCCCCCATGAGTTTGAACTGCATCATGGACGGGTTTGTCATCATGGACGCCCGGTGTCGTTGATTTTTATGGATTTCAACAACGATGTGTTTCTCAAGCTGCACCGCAAACACGACTTGAGCCCGCTCTACCAGGCCATTCGTGAAAACCGGATTCTCAATCCTCGCGGTACGGAACCGATCAATGTCAAAAGCATGTTTGAAGTCATCACCGGCGAGCAGGCATCCCGTTTTCATCCGGAAACCGTGCGCCGCACGCCTTGGACCCGACGCTTTTTCTCCCGCCGGACGACCGGTCCCAAGGGGCAGGTCATCGACGATCTGGTTGAATGGACCCGGCAGAATTGGTCCAGGCTGGTGCTCAAGCCCGCACGCGGTTATTCGGGTATCGGCGTTAAAATCAGCGATGCCGGTCAGGGTGCGGACGCTGCCATTCAGGCGGCGCTTTCGACCGGTGGGTATATTGTCCAGGAAAAAGTGGCCCTGGGTCTCTGGGGAGAAGCCATGCCCGAGATTGACCGGGACGAGGGGCGCATTGTGCTCCGCAGCCGCCAGACCGATTTCCGCTGCCTGATCGGCCCGGAGCAGGTGTTTGGCTTTTTGTGCCGGTTCGGTGATGTGCCCACCAACGTAGGCAGCGGCGGGGGGGTGCAGCCCATGGCCATCCTGCAGGCTCCCATGACGGTTGGCGAGGCGGTCGAACGCATCAACGCGACCATTGCCGGGATGGATGTCGGCGATTTGCTGGAGATCCAAGATGAACAAAACGCCATGGCCGTGAAAGAACGATTCACCTACCTGTTGGGTCCCATAAAGATCGCCCTGCGACCCCGCATCATCACCGTTGAACAACTGGCTGACCTGGAAAGCTATTGCCGGGCCATGTGGGACGACAGTGTCACGCTGGAACAGATGTGGTTCGACGGAGAACTGGACGCATACATCGATATCGAAGCCGAAGAGCTGGACATCGCCCGCATGCAGCCATGGCGTGGCGGACCGGCCATTTTTGCCGCCGACGGACTGTTCGGCTTCGGCGCCCAACTGGAGGAGCGATGAGCATCGCCGTAGACCCCGACTGGTGGAAGACCCTGTTCGATGAAGTCTACCTGATAACCGATGCGCGCAGCGTCAACGACGAAGCCATCACCCGGCAAGAGATGGCCATATTTACCTCCCTGATTCCCATCAAGCCGGACGATGGCATCCTCGACCTGTGCGGCGGGCATGGCCGGCATGCGATAGAGTTGTGCCGACGGGGCTACCGCAACTGCACGGTGCTGGATTATTCCCAGTCGCTGCTCGACATCGGTGCTCGCACTGCCGCCGACATGCAATACCCCGTGCGTTTCGTCCAGGGGGACGCCCGCCAGACCCGCCTGCCGGCGGGCACATTTGACCACGTGCTGGTTCTGGGCAATTCGCTGGGCTACATCATTGAGCCGGATGCGGATCTGCTCATACTGCAAGAGAGCCTGCGGCTGTTGAAGCCGGGGGGGTGGTTGCTGCTCGACGTCAGCGATGGCGATGCCGCATGCACCAAAATCACGCCCCAGGCCTGGCATGAAATCGGCGATGACGTGGTCGTCTGCCGCCAGCGGGAGTTATCAGAGGGCCGCATCTGTGCCCGCGAAATGGTACTGAGTAAAAAAGAGGGGCTGATCCGTGACCAAACCTACTGCATCCAGCTGTATGGGACCGATCAATTGGCCGACCTGGTGATGCGCGCCGGATTTGTCGACGTTCGGATTCATACCGATGCATCGGCCATCCATGCCAGCCTCGACGTGGGCTGCATGAACCACCGCCTGGTGACCGTGGCCCGCAAGCCGTGACCTGCTGACGATTACCCGCCCGCCGGTATGGAAATTTCAACTGCATGTTCGAAAATACCAACCAGCCGTTGAAATACCGCCTCAATCGACGGCAGTGGGAGCTGCTGGCCAAGGCCCTCGATGGCTATGCACCCTTTGAAGGCCTGGACGATGAGAAGATTGCCAGAATTCGGTACACCCGGGCCATGTTGAGCCACGGCATCGCCACTGCCGCCCGGATCGGCATGAACAAGATCGTCATGGAAAATGACGCCTTGCTGGTCAGGTTCTTGACCGATGCCAGCCATGCGCTGCTGCGCGGCTATCAGGAAACACCGCCCCTCGAGGGCGATGAAAGACGCTTGTTGGAAGAGAAAATTAAAGCCATGCGACAATACGGTGGTGGCAGCCAGCCCACATAAACCGCCTTGCAACCCCGTGAATCACCCCGACTGCTGCCCGATCCCCGCCCCCACCTACCGGAGCACATGGCCGACCGGGCCAACTCATGGAGGGACACATGGGACCTTTCGTCGCCAACCGCTATCGCGTTCCCTTGCCGTTGATTTTGTTGATCATCTGCCTGGCACTGCCGGCATCGATCTATTTTTCCGGGTGCAGCCAGAAAAAGCCGCCGTCCGAAGCAGGCAGAACCGGCGGAACCCTCTATTTTGGTGTGGAGACCGCTTTTCATGGCTTTGATGGGTTGGGGACCAGCGGATTTATCAATCCCAGCATGGCGCCGCTCAACAACCTGATCCAGGAGCCGCTTTTTGGCATGGACACGTCCGGCCGGCTGATTCCAGTGCTGGGCCTCAGCGCCACCCCATCGGCCGACGGCAGGGCCTGGGATGTTCAGTTGCGCCGCGATGTTTATTTTCACGACGGCACGCCCTTTACCGCCGATGCGGTGATTCAGCATTGGTCACGGTTACTCAATCCCGCCAACCGCTACCGGGGCCGGCCGACGATTCAGCCCATCAAGCGGGTTGAAAAGATCGACGATCATGCCGCTCAGGATGTGTCGGTTTTCTAATTGACAAATGTACGTACATTTTATTATCCTCACAAAGATGAAAAAAGACATCACCATCGTGTTGTTGTTTGCCCTGGTGGCTTACCCCTTGATTGTCATCGCCGCCCATGGCACCCAGAGCTATGTGATATTTCAATCCCGGGGCGCTTCAATGGCGCCGCCTGAACACTTCGACATCGATGAGGTGATGTTGCCGACCCCCGATGGCGAGCGCTTGTATGCGTGGTGGCTGCGCGTCCCCCATGCTGAAAAGACCATCCTCTATTTTCAGGAAAACGGCACCAACATCAGCTATCGTACCTCTCGGCTGCGGACATTCGATAAAATGGGCCTCAACGCCCTTCTAATCGATTATCGTGGCTACGGCAAAAGTACCGGCAGGATTAAACAGGAAGCGCATATCTATAACGATGGCGCCACGGCCTGGAACTACCTGGTTGCTGAGAAGGGGATTCAACCGCAAGACATTATCGTCTGGGGGCGTTCATTGGGTGGCGGCGTGGCCGCCGAGATCGCCCAGTATAAAAATATCGCCGCCTTGATCCTCGAATCGACCTTCTATTCACTCAACGACATCGCCCGGCGTCAGTATTGGTTTCTGCCCACAACCTGGCTGCTGGATTTTCGTTTTGAAAACGGCCGCAAGTTGAAACATGTTTCTGCACCGGTGATCATCATTCACAGCCAGGAGGATGACTACATTCCGTTTGGCCAGGCCAGCAAATTGTTTGATTCCGCCTCGGAACCCAAGACCATATTAAAGACCACCGGCTCACATCTGGATACGATTGACGACCAGGAGGCGGTGCTGGCTGCTCTTATGGCATGGCTTGCCCTTTAATTTGAAACATGAAACCGTGTTGGAAGGGGCAGCAATGAAATTAATCACCCGTCGTGAAGTGATTAAAAAAGGCAGCCGGCTGCTGGTGGGTGCGGCCACCTGCACGTTCTTCCATAGCATACCGGCCGGATGTTCAAAGCCGGAGCCGGTTTCGCGCGTTGCCGCCCAGTTGATGCGCACCACCCGGGATGCGGATCTGGGGGACATTCGATTGCAGGTAGTCTATGACAATGTGCCGCATTCAGACGGCCTGCGGACGGATTGGGGATTCGCCTGCCTGGTTGAAGGTATTGGAAAAACCCTTCTATTCGATGCCGGCCGCTATGACGACATCTTCATGCGCAATCTGTCCAAGATGGGGATCGACCCGCATCAAATTGATGCGCTGTTTCTCTCCCATGACCACCCGGATCATACCGGCGGCAGCCTGAGGCTGCTTGACCAGCGAAGGCAGCTGGATGTTTATTTGGTGGATGCCTTCCCGTCAGGTTTTAAAAGCACCCTTCAAAAACAGGGTGCTGCAGTCATCGAGACGCAATCGCCATGCCAGGTGGCCCCCTGCTGTTTGTCCACCGGCGAGATGACCAGCTGGGTCAAGAACGAACAGGCCCTGATCATTCTCACCGATAAGGGCCTGATCATCATCACCGGATGCGCCCATCCGGGTGTGGTGGAGATCGTGGAAAAGACCAAATTGCTGACCGGTATGGATGTGCTTCTGGTTGCGGGCGGATTTCATCTGCTGATGGACAACGCCTCAAGCATCCGCAAGAAGGCGTTACGGTTAAAGGAGCTTGGAGTGCGTTTTGTGGCGCCGTCGCACTGCACGGGCTCCCAAGCCAGGAAGCTGTTGGCCGAGGTCTACGAAAGCCGGTTCATCCACAGCGGGGTCGGCCGTATGATCAACGGTGGTGATTTGGGGTGAACTGTCATGGATGGTAGCCTGTGTTTGGTCAGACGACTCCGATCTTGATCCAATACTGCCCGCCAAAACCAGCCTGCTTGTGCATGAATTTTCATGTCATCTCAGCTGAGGCCAAATATCGCCGGACCAGCAAATGTGGTGACGCCAATTACCGACACCTTTTTCAATAGAAAACAACAGTCGGTCTGAAGCGATGGCTATGCGTGTAAAGCATCCGTACTTTCGCTAGGTAAATGTGACAATGATATTTGGGATAAATTGAATCTTTCTGAGCATTTTATAGTAACTGGGGCTTCGTAAAGATCCGTGTTCTCTAATTTCACTTGACCCCTTCCATAAAACCGTTTAATTTTTAATTATCACTTATAGTTATATTTTGACTTGTTTCCCCAATTCAATTCGAAAAATAGAGGGAAGTTGAATAATCTTCCTTCTACAACCTCATCCAACAATACAATCGGTAAGATATTTTGAACTTTAAATTTGAGCTCATATTCAAAGACCGAGTGGGAATCGTTGCCGATATTTCTGCTTTGATCGCAGAGCAGGGATTGAACATTGTTTCGATGGAGGTGATTAGAAAGGCCAAGAGAGCCAACGTCTATGTGGAAACTGAGGATGTAAAGAAGCATTCGAACAAGCAAAAAATTTATGAGATTCTAAATCGCATACCTGACATACTCGAAATCCGGAGTGTCGATATCTTACCCCAGGAAGAGCGGGAGAATCGGTTCCGGGTCGTATTGGATAATATTAGCGATGGGGTGGTTTCAATTGGAAAGGATGGTCAAGTGACCACCATAAACCGTATGGCGTTAAGAGCACTCAACCGTAAGGCACAGGAGGTGTTGGGTAACAATGTCAGATCACTGAACCTTCCCGACCACACCATTCTCGATTGTCTGGAGGGCCAAACGTTCAACAATAAAAAAAAAGATCTCATCACCGAAAAGGGACGTTTTCAGTATTTTGCCACCGGAAAGCCCATCAGGGATTCTGATGGAAATGTAATCGGCGCTGTTGAAATCGCAAAAGATGTTCAAGAAATTAAAAAGCTTGCCCAGTCCTTTACCGATTCAGAAGAGATTGTTTTCAGTGATATTGTGGGCCGCAATCCTTCCACCACCTCGGCAATTTTGTTTGCGCAGAAAATCGCTGAAACCGATTCGATTATCTCCATCAGGGGCGATAGCGGCACGGGCAAAGAGTTGTTTGCCCGTGCCATTCATTCCGCCAGTGGTCGAAACGGTTCTTTCGTCCCAATAAATTGTGCCGCCTTGCCAGAACAGCTCCTTGAGAGTGAACTGTTCGGCTATGCAAGGGGTGCGTTTACCGGAAGTCGCAAAGAAGGGAAACCGGGGTTATTCGAAATCGCCAAACAGGGGACATTGTTCCTCGATGAGATTGCTGAAATGCCAATGAGTTGCCAGGCCAAAATCCTGCGCGTCATCCAGGACAAGTGTATTCGCAGGATCGGTGGTTCGGCTGAAATCCGGGTGGATACGCGCATTATTACTGCTACCAATCGCAATTTAGAACAACGGGTGGAGAAAAAGAAATTCCGTCAGGATCTTTATTACCGCATCAATGTTCTGCCTATTCATATCCCACCTTTAAGGGCGCGAAGCGATGATATTCCCCTGTTGGTTGAACATTTTCTGTTCCAACTGGCATCCAAGTTAGGCAAACACGTACAAGTCGTTTCGCCAAAAGGCATGAAAAAGTTGATTCAGCACGATTGGCCCGGCAATATTCGGGAGTTGAAAAATGTGGTTGAGCGCGCCGCAATCCTTTGTGACGGTCAACAAATCGAGTCCAACAGCATTATATTTAGCCATGAAATGGGGCAGCAATTTAATGCGACCATCTGCCACCAAATGAATCCCCCGGCAGACGGCCAATCGTTGAAAGAATCTGTGTCCATGTATGAAAAGGGGATAATCAATAACACACTAAACGCTTCAAAGAGTATTCGAGACGCCGCCAAAAAACTGAAAATATCTCATACGGCCTTGCTAAATAAGCTAAAAAAATACGAAATTAAAATGGTCATAAAACGCACCACCGGAAACAAAAACAACCATTAATATTTAAATAGCAATTTCCAATAGATAAGAAAAAGCACTGTTTTTTCGGTCTGAAATGTTGCCAAAACTTCCTCGAATATCTTGATTGCCGATATTGTTCATACCACACCGCTCGCAGCCTGCCCAGATACCTGCTCTCCTCGGACAAACTATTATAAGCTGTCGTTATTAAATAGATAAATTGCTTCACAAACAAGAGGATCTGTTGATATTGTGTTTCTTTTTGTTTCGATTTTGGATGAATCGACCTTTTGGCAGGTCTCTTGCTAATTTATTCATTACACCTCGCTTCTAAGCACCGCTACGCTGCGCGTTATTTACATCAGACAAAAGAACTTGAAAAAGTGAGCGACAAGGCAAACGCCTGGGTCCGATAGGTGGACAACCCCAAACACTAAGGAGGAATAAATGATTATTGGAATTCTTAAAGAGATCAAAGCTGAGGAAAATCGTGTTTGCA
>JASFFF010000140.1:0-8596 GCA_050124445.1 Desulfosarcina sp. | reverse complement strand
CTTCATCGCCATCGACAACCATGCTCACGTCGTCATCTGCCTCGTCGTCATCATCGAGCAGGCTTTCCAGGCTGGAAAGGTCAAGGTCATCTTCCAGATCTGACATCTCGGAAACCGGCTTATCTGCCGTCGCATCACCGTCGTCAACGTCCAGGCTCGGTTCAGCGTCGATGTCGTCCGCCTGAGCGATCCCTTCTGTAGACGCGGAATCGGCTGATTCGGCCTCCGGTTCCAAGTCAAAATCCAGGGAAAGATCATCCAGGGAATCGTCGCCGGGCTCGGGGGTGCCTGGGGCCGCCGGCGATGAATCGTCAAGCGCTTCCATGTCCAGGGTAAGGTCCAAATCATCCACATCTTCGAGGGTTTCCGGTCCACCGTCCGGCGCTGAGACAGCCGATTTGTCTGCGTCCTCGGTTGCTGAAGAAAAATCGTCGTCCAGATCGAACGTATCGTCATCCAAGTTGGCAATAACCGTGGCCGTTCCTTCCGGATCGCCGTCAATTCCGGCCGTCAAATCCAGGTCGAGATCCTCTTGGCTTTGATCGGCGGTCGACACCTCGGTCATATCCGCCGGCGCGTCCAGGCCAAGGTCCACGTCTTCATCCAGATCGGCAATGACCGTGGCAGTGCCGTCTTCAGGCCCTTGTTGAGGCCCAAGATCCAAATTTAAATCATCGTCATCGAGGCTGGCAATGATGGTTGCCTCACTCTCGTCTGTCGAATCGGATTCTGTGGGCACCGCCGCCGGTTCTTCCTTGAACACCTCGCTGACCGCATCTTCGATCTCCGTGGCTGCCGTTGGGTCTTCCGGTTCATCCGCCATCGCCACATCAAGATCGGTATCGTCTGCAAGAAGGTCGTCGTCTTGGGCTTCAAAAGCATCCGTTTCAGGTGCAGACGTTTCAGTGGCATCTGCTGACGGCGCAGAATCTGCCGCTGTGGACACCACGGCTGCTGCTGCCGACAGACCGGGTCCGGTGCCCGTTTGCGCTCCCGATTCCGTTTCAGGTTCAGCGGGAGGGGCCGGCGTTTCTTGAGCAGGCGCCTGTGTTGGAAAGGCGGTGAATATTTTGGCGCATACCGAACACCTAACCTTCGAACCCGTAGGTTTAAGCATCTTGCTATCAAGATTGAAACTGGTGTTGCACGCCTCACAGGTGATAATCATGGCACCCCTCATTGACTAAAGTTTCAAATGGTATATTTCTGGCAGATTCCGGTAATCCTCTGCATAATCCAACCCGTACCCCACAAGAAAACCTTTTTCGATGGTTGTACACGCGTAGTCGACGGCCACGGCTGCTTTTCGTCGTTCCTTTTTGTCGATCATGGCACAGACCTTGATGCTTTTGGGACCAAAGCGTCTCAAATGGTCGACGAGAAAGGCCAAGGTCAGGCCCGTATCGACAATGTCTTCGACCACAAGAACATCCTTGTCACGAATATCAACATCGATGTCTTTTTTCAGGACGATTGTCTCTGAAGATATAGTATCGCCACCATAGCTGGAAGCTTGAAGGAAATCAATTTTTAGATTGTCAAGCTTCAATTCACGGGCCAAATCAGCGAGAAAAAGAAATGCCCCTTTAAGCACCCCCACCAGCACCAATTCCTGACCCTGATAATCTGCAGAAATGATTTTCGCGATTTCTGATATCTGCCGCTCGATCTCATCTTTGTTTAAAACGAGAGTAAAATCAGGCATATTCGATCTAAGCCGCTAACCGCCCCAACCGGCAGGCATCAAGGAATTTTAAAACGGAAGCAACAAGTGCCATGGGATTTAGTAACTTCGTGCGGGTTCAGCCAATGAAAAATGAGACATTCAAAAGAGCCGTTTTAAAGGCAACCATGAAACACCAATTCCACGCCGCCAATTGAGCGAAAAAGTAACCCACTGCGGGTTAGTTGTCAATGAATTTAATTTGTTACAAACCTGTAGCGGATAGTTTTTCCACCAGCTTTTTTTGTTCAGCAGTTAGCTTTTTGGGACTTTCGACAGCAATGGTGACGTACAGGTCGCCCTTTATACTGCTTTTCATCTTGGGCAGCCCGTGTCCGGCCAGGCGCATGCGTGTCTTATGGCGGGTTCCCGGAGGGACCTTAAGGCTGAGTTCTCCGCCTTCAAGCGTGGGGATGGTCACCTGGGTGCCTAAAATGGCGTCGGTAAGTCGAATGGAGATGGTGGTATGAAGATCATACTCATCGGTGGTGAATGTCGGGTCCGCAGTGACCAGCGACTGGATATACAGGTCGCCGGGCGGGCCGCCATAATTGCTCTGCTCGCCCTTTCCTGACAACCGAAGCTTTTTGCCACTAATCATACCCGGTGGGATCTTAACGGTGATACTTTCACTGCGTCCCTGGTGCTGAAAGCTAACGGTTTTACTTGTCCCGCTGGCCACTTCCCTGAGCGTCAAGGGCAGTTCATAAACCAGATCCGAGCCTTTGACCGGTGCCTGGCGACGCTGGCCGCCGCCGAACGGACCGCCTCCACCGAAGGAAAATCGCATTCCCTGTCCCCCGAAACCGAATTCCTTGAGAATATCTCCCAAGTCCACATTTCTGAAAATATCTTCTTGAGAATAGCGTTGATGAAACCCGGCCGATCCGAAAGTGTCGTATTGCTGCCTCTTTTCCTTATCACTGAGTACAGCATAGGCCTCACTGACCTTCTTGAACATCTCTTCGGCGTGCCTGTCGCCTTTGGTGTGGTCCGGGTGATACTTCATGGCCAGTTTCCGGTACGCCTTCTTTATTTCGGCATCCGTGGCCTTTTTGGATACGCCCAGCGTCTGGTAGTAGTCCTGTTGGGACATGATAACGATTGCTCCCTGCAAGGGTTGATATCAGCGGATGGCCAAATACCGTTCCCAAGGTTGTTTCGACGCTTCAAAATAAGGTGGAAGTCTTTTAATGTCAAGCCGTTGGATGATGGCTTTCCGGCAATTGACGCAGCCGGTCCAGCCTGAGACGGTGGCGCTTGTCGAATAGGCGCCGCGATCCCGCCCACACGGCGATCAACGCACCGAACCCCGTGCCCGAGGAGATAATGAACATAATCAGGATCTGATATTTGACGGCTTCGAAAGGCGGATTGCCGGCAAGAATCTGGCCGGTCATCATGCCCGGGAGGCTGACCAAACCGGCAGCCGCCATTGCATTGATTGTCGGGATCATGGCGCTGCGCGTGCTGGATCTGCGGATCTCAAGGATGGCCTCGGACGATGGTGTTCCCAGCATCAGCCGGGCTTCAATGAGGCGACGCTGCTCCCAGGCTGATTCTGTCAGCCGGTCTAGACCCAAGGCGATTCCGGTCATGGTATTGCCGAGCATCATGCCCAACAACGGGATGGCGTACTGTGGGGTATACCATGGATCTACCCCGATAAATACCACTAAAGCCAGCGTGGTAATGACAAAAGAGGAAACAAACATGGACAGGGCCCCCACACCGAATCCCCAGGAACCGGCGAAACGGCGTTTTTGTCTGGCCATTACTTCGCGCGCCGCAGCAATCAGCATCACCAGAGCCATCAAAGCGATCCATATGGGTTGAACCGATGCAAATACCACGTTGAGGACAAGCCCCACCAGGCTCAGTTGCAAAGTGGTCCGCAAAGCGGCGATGACGATCTGACCGGCCAAGCCCAATTTCAACCGTAGGCTGACAATGGCCAGGGCGATTATCAGCAGTGCTGCCAGGGATAAGTCGGCCGGTTTTAAAAAAATGGTGTCGGGCGTCATCTTTGGCCTCCAGTGGCAACCATTTGTCCGCCTGATAGGACGACTGTCCGGCTGGCCACCCGTTGCAGCTGCGTTTGGTGGTGTCCGACCCAAAGGGCACCGGCACCGGTTTTTTCTTGGTAGTCACGCAGCATCTTTTCGACCTTGACCATATTGTCCGGATCAAGGTTGGCCGTCGGCTCATCCAATAGCAGCAAGCGGGGACGGTTCTCCAGCAATCGCAGCAACGCAAGCCGTTGACGCTCGCCGCTTGAAAGCCGCGAGATGGGCCAGGCAAGAATTTTCCCATCGAACCCCAATTGTTGAAACGGTTCACGTTGGGGGTGCGAAAAATGCTTGCCCACCGTATCGAACCACCACCAATTCTCGGTGGGCAGCAGGGCCACCAGGCGACGCCATTGCGGTGCGGGGAATTGCGCTTGCTCTTTTCCATCCAAGTGAACGGTGCCCTCATGGGGATCCATATCGGCAATGGCCCTGAGCAGGAGGGTTTTCCCTGAACCGGAGGGTCCGGACAATCCCACGCACTCGCCAACCTGAACCTCCAGACTCACCGGACCGACATCGTGGATGCTGAGGTGGGCCACCTGTAATCGGGGGGTCAACTGTTTTTCCATAACCGCAGGTACACCATGAGGACGGAGATGGCTGCCGGCGTCATGCCTTCGATTCGCGACGCCTGCCCCAGGGACGCTGGTCGAACGGCGCTTAATTTTTCCTTTAATTCACTGGAAAGGCCGTGCACCGCCGTGTAGTTCAAGTCATCGGGCAATTTGATCTGTTCCAGGTGCTTAAATTTTTCGATCTCTCGGTGTTGTCGCTTGATGTACCCCTCGTATTTGATTTCTATCTCCACCTGCCGGGCCACCGAGGCTGGGGGCTGTTGTTCGGCCGGAGCCAATTGAACCACGGTATCGTAGTCCAGTTCGGCTCGTTTGAGCAATTGAGACAACACGATGCCGTTATCGATCGTCGGCGACGCACATCTTTTCAAATAGGCATTTACAGCTGGCTGAGGTTTAATGACCGTTCGCTTGATGCGATCAATTTCATCCCGGATCTGGATTCGGCGTTCCCGATTGTCCTTGAGTGTGTCTGCGTCTACCAATCCAAGACCATGGCCGATTGCCGCCAGCCGCAGATCGGCATTATCCTCGCGAAGGATCAGCCGGTATTCCGCACGGCTGGTAAACATGCGGTAGGGTTCCCGGGTACCCCGTGTGACCAGATCATCAACCATCACAGCCATATAGGCCTGGCTGCGATCAAGAATGAAAGCCGGCCGGCCCTGCACCCCACAGGCGGCATTGATGCCGGCCCACATGCCTTGGGCCGCCGCCTCTTCGTAACCCGATGTCCCATTGATCTGTCCGGCCATGAACAGTCCTTTCACCTGCTTGGTTTCAAGGGTGGGCAACAGCTGGAGCGGATTGACGAAATCGTATTCGATGGCATACGCCGGCCGCATGATTTCGGCCTCCTCAAGGCCACGCACCTGTCGGACCATCTGAATTTGAATCTCTATGGGCAGGCTGTTGCCCAACCCCGAGGCATAGATCTCTTGGGTGTCCAAGCCCTCCGGTTCAAGGATGATTTGATGGCTGTCCCGCTCCGGAAATCGAACGATCTTGTCTTCAAAAGAGGGGCAATATCGGGCAGGCACCCCTTTGATGACACCACTGTAAAGGGCTGACAGGTGTAAGTTGTCCCTGACCAGTTGATGCACCTGCTGGCTGGTGTGTCCGATGTAGCTGGGTACGTGGGGAAGCGTTTCTGAGGGCCTGGAGAAGGAAAAAGGATGCACCGCGGAATCCAGGGGCTGTTTGTCGAATTGTGAGAAATCGATGCTGGCCCGGTTGAGCCGGGGTGGGGTGCCGGTCTTCATCCGCCCCAAGGTGAAGCCCAGTTGATTGAGGTGGTCGGGCAGGCTGTAGGCGGCGAACTCACCGGCCCGGCCGGCCTGCATGGTCTTGAAGCCGATATGCACCAGTCCCGATAGAAAGGTGCCGGTAGCCAGTACCACACATGGTGCTTGATATCCGAAACCGGTGTGATCTTCCACCCCCCGGACACGGCCGCCTTCAACAACCAGGCGTTCCACCAAGGCCTGCTTCAAATCCAGGTTGGCCTGCTTCTCCAGTACAGCCTTCATGGCGATGTGATAGCGGCCCTTGTCATTCTGGGTCCGGGTAGACTGTACCGCCGGCCCCTTTTTGGTGTTTAGCGTTTTATATTGAATCGCCGTTTGGTCGGCGATTTTGGCCATCTCACCCCCCAAGGCGTCAATCTCTTTGACCAGTTGTCCCTTGGCCATGCCGCCGATGGAGGGGCTGCACGGCATGGCGGCCACCTTGTCCAAATCAATGGCCAACAGCAGCACCTGGCAACCCATGCGGGCGGCTGCCAGCGCACCTTCACAGCCAGCGTGACCACCGCCCACAACGATTACGTCATATTGTTTGGAATAGATCCCCATCGTTTTTAGATGCCTGTAAAAATA
This sequence comes from Desulfosarcina sp., assembly GCA_050124445.1. Classification (GTDB taxonomy): domain Bacteria; phylum Desulfobacterota; class Desulfobacteria; order Desulfobacterales; family Desulfosarcinaceae; genus Desulfosarcina. Next base: position 2,349 of record JASFFF010000140.1, on the reverse strand, counting down.
AGGTACGGATTGCCAGCGCCCGTCCGGAAATGGTAGATGATCAGTCAAACGAAACCATTTCCGGATGGGCACTATATAATTGCCCCGATAGTGAGGTCAAGGACAGGTTCAGCATGCAAACTAAACCCTACCGGGATCTGAATACCTACTTTAGAGCGCTGTATGGCTGCAGGGTCCATAAGGTCACCATCGATGCCGGACTCACCTGCCCCAATCGCGACGGCACCCTTTCCAGCGGGGGCTGCATCTATTGCAATGCCAGGGGTTCCGGAACCGGTGCGCACCTTAAGGGGATGTCGATTGCCCGCCAAATTGAGCGCAGCAAGGTCAGAATCGCCCGCCGCTACAAAACCGACAAGCTCATGGCCTATTTCCAGTCATTTACCAACACCTATGCTCCCGTTGAACACCTGAAAGTGCTGTATGAGGAAGCCCTTGCCATTCAGGAGGTTGTGGGATTGGCCATCGGCACCCGGCCGGACTGCATCAATACCGATGTGCTCGACTTACTTGAATCTTATACCCAACGGCATCTCGTTTGGATTGAATACGGATTGCAGAGCGCCCACGACCGCAGCCTGGCCTTGATCAACCGAGGTCACGACTTTGCCAGTTTCGAAAAGGCGGTAGCCGCCACCCGCAATCGCAACATCCATATCTGTGCCCATGTGATTCTCGGGCTTCCCGGTGAGTCCCGCAAGGATATGCTGGAAACCGCGGACGTCGTCGCCGCCATGGGCATCGAAGGCATCAAGCTGCACCTGCTCTATGTGGTTCGCGGCACCCGTTTAGAGCAGCTTTTCCGTGACGGCAGTTATCGGTGTCTGGAACAAAGCGAGTATGCAGACCTGGTCTGTGGATTCATCGAACGGTTGCCGGAAACGATGATCATCCAACGCCTGACCGGCGATCCGCATCCCCGGGAACTGGTAGCGCCGGCCTGGTCGCTGAAAAAGCGCGAAACCCTGGATATGATCCACAAACGCTTTGCGGATGCCCGCACCTGGCAAGGAAAACGATTCAAGGCCAAAATAACCGATTATCCGACCAACAAAGACACGGCAGTATCGGATTGAAGAACGTCCATCGATTGGGCAGGCTGCTTCGAATGCGCTGCTCGGAAGGCAAGAGGAGACATGCAACAGATTATCGACTGGTGGCAGCACTTACCTCAGCACATGGACCCGGTAATACTTGAGATTGGTAGTTTTCGGCTGCAATACTACGGGCTGATGTACATCGTGGCGTTTGCGATTACTTATGGGTTGGCTTACTATCGCCTTCGGCGGGAGTCACGCTTTACCATCGACGTCGAACAGCTCCAGGGGCTGATGACCGCGATGATAGTGGGCCTGATCATTGGTGCCCGCCTGGGCTATGTACTCTTTTATAATTTGACCTACTACCTGCAGCACCCACTTGAAATCGTCCTGCCGTTTGAGTTTTCGAACGGATTTCGATTCACCGGAATCACCGGCATGTCCTATCACGGCGGGCTCATCGGTGTGGTGATAGCGGCGGTCATTTTCGTGCGCAGGCATCGATTGGATTTTTTCGACATGGCAGATCTCATCGTGCCTTGCATACCGCTGGGCTACACCTTCGGACGACTTGGCAATTTCATCAACGGTGAGCTGTATGGGCGGGTGACCACACACCCCATCGGCATGTTTTTTCCATTGGCCCCGGGATCTGAACGGCGACATCCGTCACAGCTTTACGAGGCATTTTTCGAAGGTATTTTTCTTTTTGTGGTTTTGTGGATCCTCAAAACCCGCGTCACCACCCGAGGCGCCATGCTGGCCCTTTACCTCATGGGATATGGTCTGGTGCGTTTTTTCATCGAGTACGCCCGACAACCGGACGCGCATCTGGGTTTTATCGTGCAGTCGTTGTCCATGGGGCAGCTGCTGTGCTTGGCCATGATTCTGGCAGGCGGCGTGTTGCTGGTTTACCTGAAAAAGCAGCCACAGGACCAACCTTGACAGACAGGCATGCCGGATCATTGCCAACGCTGCGATTCGGCCCTGGCGCCGGCGGGCGGGTATCCCGCTTGCCAAATCAATTCCATCGGCTTTATCTGCGCCAAACGACGCTGGTCGTTGCTATCTCCTCGACTTGGCTTTGATTGCCTGCCAGCGCCTCAGGCGCTCAGCGATCATTTTCTCATACCCCCGCTCCACAGGCTTGTAGAAACGCTTGCCGGCAATGGCATCGGGTAGATAGTCTTGAGCCACATAGCCGTCTTCAAAGTCGTGGGCGTAGCGGTAGCCATCGCCGTATCCCAGGTCCTTCATCAATTGGGTCGGTGCGTTGCGGATATGCAGCGGAACCGGTAGCGCACCGTTT
>JASFFF010000139.1:0-8610 GCA_050124445.1 Desulfosarcina sp. | reverse complement strand
AAGAGGTGGTTCGGGTGCACGCTTCCTCTGGAACCACCGGCAAGCCCATCACCGGCCCATACACGGCTGACGACCTGGCACAATGGACTGAGTGCATGGTGAGAAATTTCTACGCGGCCGGCGTTCGTCCCGAGCACGTGGTGCAAAACGCCTACGGCCACGGGCTGTTCACCGGCGGACTGGGCTTTCACCAGGGTGCCACCGCCTTGGGCTGCACCGTCGTGCCCACGAGCGCCGGACTCACCGAACGTCAGATCACCTTGCTGCAGGATTTTGGTGCCCAGGTGCTGTGCTGCACGCCTTCCTACGCGCTGACCATCGCCGAGCGGGCCGAAGAGCTGAAGGTCGACTTGAAGAGCCAACCGCTTTCCATTGGCATCTTCGGTGCCGAGCCATGGACCATCGGCATGCGCGAAGAGATCGAAGCCCGCATGGGCATCAAGGCCATGGAGGCTTACGGACTCACCGAACTGGGTGGTCCCGGCGTGGGTTTTGACTGCGAAGCCCAAAGCGGTATCCACATCAACGAAGACCATTACCTGGCCGAGGTGGTCGATCCCATCACCTTGGAGCCGGTCCCGCTGGGAGAAAAAGGCGAGCTGATTTTCACATCCTTACAGCGTCGCGCCATGCCCATGATCCGCTACCGCACCAAGGACATCACCCGGTTGTACCGGGAAGCCTGCACCTGCGGGCGCACCTTTATCAAAATGGAGAAAATTTTCGGACGTACCGACGACATGCTCATTATCAGCGGGGTCAATGTCTTCCCATCGCAAATCGAAGCGCTGCTGTTGGATATTGAGGAGGTGGAGCCGCAGTACCGTCTGATCGTACGGAAAAAAGGCTACCTGGATCAACTGATGGTGCAGGTGGAGGGCAAACCCGACGTCTATACGGCCGGGGACCGCAAGCGCTACGAAGTGGAGGCAAAAATTATGGCCCATATCCGGGGCAACATGGGCATCAGCGTGGAGGTGAGTCTCGTGGAACCCAAGTTCATTGCCCGCAGCGAAGGCAAAGCATTGCGCGTCGTCGATGAACGCCCCAAGCAGTTCCGATGAGCGGTTCCGAATAACCACCAGATACGACTGGAGGTGCAATCATGACAGACAAACCATCCTTTGCGCCCAAGACTTTTGCCGTCATCGGCGCAGGCCCCGTGGGCTGTATCGTTTCCGCATTCTTGGAAAAGGGCGGTCATCAGGTGATCCTGTGTGATGTGGTGCCCGAGCTGCTGGAACCGGCCACAAGCCGCGGCATCATCATCGAAGGGGCCGAGAACCTGACCCAGACGGTGAGTCACACCTGCAGCAGCATCGATGCACTGCCTGACTATCAACCGGATGTCGTATTCGTCACGGCCAAGGCCAACGCCCTGCCGCTGATCGCCTCGGCCATTGAAGGATTTCACAAAAAGGGAGTGTACGTGATCAGTTGGCAAAACGGCATCGACACCGAACTGGTATTGTCCAGCAGCCTGGGCAAGCTGTCGGTGATGCGGGCGGTGGTCAATTACGGCTGTGGTCTGTTGGGACCGGCCCATGTGACCCTGCCCTTCCATCACCCGCCGCACTATCTCCAGGAATTGGATCCGGATTCCAGATTCGCCGCCGAGGCCATTGCCGAAGCCCTGTCCGCCAGCGGCCTGACCACACGTCACACGGACAATATCGTGGCCATGGTGTGGCGCAAGGGCGTACTGAACGCCTGTATGAATCCGGTATGCGCCGTGACCGGGCTGACCATGTCCCAGGCGATGAACGACCCGATCATTTTCAATATTGTCGACTCCCTAGTCAAAGAGTGCGTCAAAGTGGCCCGGGCCAACGAAATCACACTCGGCTGGGAGTACTATCCCAACGCCATCGAATACATGCGCAATGCCGGCAACCACAAACCCTCCATGCTCATGGACATCGAAAACGGCCGCCGCACGGAAATCGATTACATCAACGGCAAATTCGTAGAATACGGCCGGCGGGCGGGTATCGAAACGCCTTACAACATCACTTTGCAAAGTCTGGTGAAAGGGCTGGAATCGCGCCTTTGACATGTGGTGCATGCCATTTGGTCGTTTCAATCCACCAGGTTTGTAGCGGTTTTTCAATTTTGCGATTGTTGTCATCATGCAGCCAGCTTCTCAAACAGACAACCCAACATACTTCGCCGGCACGGATGTGGGCGCCTCGCGCACCAAAGTGGTGGTGATCGATGCCGACGGCCATATTGCCGGCCACTGCGTGGCCAAGTCGGGAACGGATTTTACGGCCACTGCGGACCGGTGCCTGCAATCGGCGCTGACCAAGGCCGGTATCGCCCACCATCGCATTGGGCGCACCGTCTCAACCGGTTACGGGCGCAAGAACGTTACCTATGCACACGACCACCGTACCGAAATCAGCTGTCACGGCAAGGGCTGCTTTTACTACTTCCCCTTCGCTGTCACCATCATTGATATCGGCGGTCAGGACAACAAGATCATCAAATTGGATGACGCAGGCAAGCGGATTTCATTCAAGATGAACCGCAAGTGTGCCGCCGGTACAGGCGCTTTTTTGGAGGAAATGTCCCCGCGCCTGGATATCCCGTTGTCCGAAATGAACGATCTGGCTGTGGCCTCCACGGATATGGTCAAGCTGGGCAGTTTCTGCACGGTCTTCTCGGCCACCGAAGTGCTGGAGAACATCCGTCGCGGCAAACAGATCGAAGACATTGTCAAGGGCCTGTTTTTCTCCGTCATCTCCAGGATAAAAGAGATGGACGCCTTCACAAACAAAGTGGTCATGACCGGCGGCGTGGTGGCCCATAATCCGTATCTGGCCGAGATGACGGAGGAATTGATCAACCGTCCCATCCTGGTCCCCGAACTGCCCCAATTCACCGGGGCCCTGGGGGCGGCTTTGTATGCCAGGGAGACATATGAGGGGTGAGCCAGTTGTAAGTGTCTCTTAAAACGTTTAATCCATACATAGGAAGTAAGTCAAACCCCAATACCCAATGACTGAAATTCCAAAATCCACGTCGTTGGGCGTCGATCATGTTTGCGCATTGGATATTGATGTTTGAAATGTATTTGAGATTTGGTGCTTGGTAGTCGTTGCTTAACAATTACTTGTAATTGTTTTAACTGTGAGGTGCTTATGTCCGAAGAGAAAAAAATCAAACTAAAGCGGCTGCAATCCGCCAAGATATTGGGCAAATTCATGGCCGATTACTATTATGAACTGGACCATGCCGCCAAAACCGGTGAGCGCAAGATCGCCTGGTGTACCAGTGTCGGGCCGGCGGAAATCTTGCGGGCCATGGGTTTTTTGGTCTACTTTCCCGAAACACACTCGGCCATGCTGGGCTCGTCGCGCATGGCGACCGACCTGATCCCCAAGGCCAACGCCGTTGGTTATTCGCCGGACATCTGCTCCTACCTCACCGCCGATATCGGCGCCTACCTGGAAAAGGTCTCTCCCCTGGCCAAAATTTTTGAGGGCATCCAGGGGCCGCCCAAGCCGGATGTACTGGTGTTCAACACCAATCAATGCCGGGATGTTCAGGACTGGTTCAACTTCTACGGCGAGGCGTATGATGTGCCCGTCGTAGGGGTTCATTCCTACGTGGGCGTCCAGGAGGTGGAGGAGGCCCATGTGAAATCGATTGCCAGTCAGATGCAGGCGCTGATCCCGACGTTGGAGCGCGTCAGCGGCAACGCGTTCGATATGGACCGCCTCAAGGAGACCGTGGCCCTCTCCCGGGAGTGCTCGGATCTGTGGAAACAGGTTTTGGACACCGCCGCCGCCACTCCTTCCCCGCTGACTTTCTTTGACGGCACCACCCTCATGGGCGCCGCCGTGGTTGGCCGCGGGACCCAGGCGGCCAACGACTGCTACCGCACCTTGCTGGCCGAACTGAATCGGCGCATCGCCGACCGGGAAGGCGCCGTTGACGACGAGCGCTACCGCATCTACTGGGATGGCATGCCCGTATGGGGCCGCCTCTCTGCCCATGCCAAACTGTTCGCCGGCCTACAAACCAATGTGCTGGCCTCGACCTATTGCAATTCCTGGATCTTTTCCGCCCTGGACCCGGACGATCCGATCAACTCCATGGCCCGCGCCTACACGGAATTGTTTATCGTGCGGGCCGACGCACCCAAGGAGGCCTATATTCGCGACATGCTGGACTTTTTCAAGGTCGACGGCATCATTTACCACGATGCCAAAACCTGCCCCAACAACTCCAACTGTCGCTATGGCATGCCCCAGCGAATCGAAAACCTGACCGGCATCCCCAGCCTGACCATTAACGGAGACCTGAACGACCTGCGGCTGATCTCGGATGAGCAGACCAAGACCAATGTGGAGGCGTTCATCGAACAATTGGCCGAAAGCAAATAAACTGGAAGATTGCGCACTATCAGATTGGGGAATTTGGAATTTGTAATCGCCAACTTAACGCCAGAGAGACCTCTTTATCCTGGAAATTGCATGACATCTTTTCGACAGTTGGTCATTCAGGATCAGCCCGTTAACAGAAGGAGCAGTAATCATGCTTGACAGTCTCTTCAATCCCAAAGGCGTTGCCGTTATCGGTGCATCGGGGAAAGCACTGCACATCGGCAACCGGGTCATCAAAAACCTGCTTGATTTCGGCTACACCGGAGGCATTTACCCCATCAACCCCAAAGCCGATGAAATCAGGGGCGTTAAGGCCTACGCATCCATTCTGGACGTACCCGGCCAGGTGGATGTGGCCCACATGGTAATCCCGGCCAAGTTCGTGCCCATGGCCGTGGAGGACTGCGGCAAAAAAGGCGTCAAGCACATTATTATCAATTCGGGTGGTTTTTCCGAGATCGGTCCCCATGGCGCCGAGATCGAAAAGGCGTTTATGGAGAAAGCCAACGCCTACGGCATCCGCATCTTTGGGCCCAATTGCCAGGGGATCATCAACACCGACCCCGCTGTCAAGGCCTATTGCAACTTTACCTTCACCTTTCCCCAGGCGGGGCATATCTCCATCGTGGCCTTGTCCGGGGGGGTTGCCGAGGTAATCCACCAGGGCTTTTCGGCCATGGACGTGGGCACGCGCATCTACGCCTCCAACGGCAACGCCTGCGATGTTTCCATTCCGGAAATCATCCGCTACCTGGCCGACGATGAAGGCACCCGGGTGATCGTCACCTACGTGGAAGGGCTCAAGGATCCCATGGGATTTCTCGAGGCAGCCCGGGAGGCAACGGCAAAAAAGCCCGTCCTGGCCATGAAGGCCGGCCGCACCATGGAAGGGGCCCAGGCCGCCGCCTCCCATACCGGTGGCTTGGCCAAAGAGGACATGGCCACCGACCTGATCTTCAAAAAGGCGGGCATCGTCGATTTCAGGGACGAAGGCCACCTGATCAACGCCGCTGTTGCCTTTGGCTCGCAGCCGATTCCCGAAGGCAACCGGGTGGGGATCATTACCAACACCGGTGGTCCGGCGGTGATCGCCACCGACATTCTGGTCGATGCCGGCCTGACGCTGCCACCCCTGTCCGCAACAACCAAAGCCCTACTGGCGGAACAGCTATACCCCGAGGCTGCCGTAAGCAACCCGGTGGATGTGTTGGCCACAGGCACCGCCGCGCACTACCGGGCATGCCTTGAGGCCATGATGGCCGACGATGGTTTCGACTGTGTGCTGGTCAACTTCGTTACCCCGTTCTTCGTGGATACCGAGAGCATTGCCGCGGCCATCGCCGAGATCAACCAACGACAGATCAAGCCCATGGTATGCAACCTGATGACCGATCGGCGCCAGTGGGCCGACACCGAGGCCATCCTCAAGGCAGGCGGGGTGCCCTGCTTCGCCCTTCCCAGTGATGCAGCCCGCGCATTAGGGGCGCTGGTGCGTTACCGCACCATCTTGAATCGGGAAGCCGGCCGGGTACGTGCGTTTGGAGACGTGGACCATGACGGCGCCCGGGCCATTTTCGCTGCGGCCGGCAAGCGTCGGATTCTGCCTGCCGACCAGGTATACCAGATTCTCGAAGCCTACGGCATCGATATTCCCGAGTGGCGCATGGCCGACGATGCGGACGCCGCGGTGGCAGCAGCCGAGGCAATTGGCTATCCGGTCGTGGTCAAGGCCGATACCGAATCGCTGATCCACAAAAGCGATCAAGGCGGCGTGGCCGTCGATCTGGGCAGTGCCGATGCCGTTAAAAAGGCCGTCACGGCCATGGTCCAACGCATCGATGCGCCGGACCTGCGCTTTTTCGTCCAGCAATTCGTCCCCGGTGGACGTGAAGTGATCCTGGGCGCCAAGGCCGAGCCCGGTGTGGGTCATCTGATCATGTTCGGTCTGGGGGGTATTTTCGTTGACGTCCTCAAAGACGTGGTATTTCATCTGGCACCGGTCACGGATGCGGAAGCACGGGAGATGGTTGCCGGCATCAGGGCCGCGGCCCTGCTCTCCGGCGTTCGCGGTGAAGCATCGGTGGACACAAGCGCCCTGGTCAACCTCATTCAGCGACTGTCCAAGCTGACCACCGACTTCCCCCAGATCCAGGAACTGGACCTGAATCCGGTAATGGCATTTGAAAATGGCGCGCTGGCGGTGGACGCGCGAATCGGTGTCAAATGAGCAATGCGCCAAAGGCAGCAACCCCTTCAGCGCTTCAAACAACCCACTATCGGCCCGGTTGTCGTATGCGGACGTCCCCATGAATCGCGCCCCGGATGGACGTGTTTGACCGTAATTGAACCGATGTCCTGTACAAAGGCAACTAGGAGGATATCCTCATGGCCCACTGGATGAACCTGGGACAGCAGCTCAAATTGAACGCCAAGAAGTTCCCCGACACCGTGGCCCTGTGCGATGCCCAACGGCGATTCACCTATCCCGAAGTCAATCGCCGGGTCAACCGCCTGGCCCATCGCCTCATGCAGATGGGACTGCAAAAAGGGGACAAGCTGGCTGTGTTGATGGAAAACAGCATTGAGATCGTGGAGCTGTTCCTGGCCACAGCCAAAACCGGCATTGTCATCGTTCCGGTAAACTTTCGTCTGGTAGGCCCCGAAGTGGCCTATATCGTGGATAACGCCGACGCCAAAGCCATGGTGGTGGACCACGAATTCACCGCCTGCGTGGACACCATCAAAGACAGGCTCACTCAGATTCCCGCTGAAAACTATATTGTGGTCAACGCCGCCAAAACAGGCTACCAGGAGTACGAGGCGTTGATCGACGGCGCACCCGAGGACGAACCGGGGGCGCCGGTCAATCCTGCCGACACCTGGATATTGATCTACACGTCGGGGACCACCGGAAAGCCCAAGGGAGTGGTGCGCTCCCACGAATCTCACATCGCCTTCTACCTGATAAACGCAGTGGATTTCGGCTTCGAGCCAAATGACGTGTGCATGAACGTCATGCCCCTGTGCCACATCAACTCCACCTTCTTCACCTTCACCTTCACCTACATCGGTGCCACGGTCTACATTCACCCGGCACGTTCTTTCCGCCCTGAAGAGATCCTGGAAATCGTGGAAAGAGAGAAGATCACCTTCATCTCCTTGATACCCACGCACTACAACCTGATTCTAAATGTTTCAGAAGCGGGCCGCCGGCGCGATACACGTTCCATAAAAAAGCTGCTGTGCAGCAGTGCGCCGGTGAGAAAAACCATGAAGACGGCCATCATGGAATTTTTCCCCGGCGTTCAACTATACGAGGGTTATGGCTCCACCGAGGCCGGTATTGTCACCGTGCTGCGACCGGAGGATCAGATGCGCAAACTGGGTTCCATAGGCTTCGAGAGTCTGGGCACCGAACGGGTAAAAATTTTGGATTCGGAAGGTAACGAGGTGCCGCCCTGCGAGGTGGGCGAACTCTACTCCAAAGGCCCCATGCTGTTCGACGAATACTACAAGCTGCCCGATAAAACCAGCGCCGCCTTCAAAGACGGCTGGTTTTCCGCCGGCGACATGGCCCGCATGGACGAAGACGGCTTTTACCAGATCGTGGATCGCAAGGACAACATGATCATTACCGGCGGCGAACATGTCTACCCCAGCGAGGTGGAGGAGGTCATCGGCGGCCACCCGGATGTGTTCGACGTGGCCGCCATCAGCCTGCCCGACGACAAGTGGGGCGAGAAAGTGGCCGCCGTGGTGATCCCCAGCGCCGATGCCCAACTGACCGAAACGGCGATCTTCGACTGGTGCCGGATGCGCATGGCCGGCTACAAACGGCCCAAGCAAATATTTTTTATCCAACAGGACCAGATGCCCCGCACGGCAACGGGCAAAATTCTTCACCGGGTCCTGCGCGAGAATTTTTCTGGCGGAGAGCCGGTTTTTCCGGAGACGGACAGTTGCCAGGCGCCGGATACAAAGTGACATTTAAAAACTTATCAAGGAGGAAAATACCATGCTAAACAAAGCCTTCATCCCTTACCGGGGTTACTACTCCACCCCTTTTTGCCGCTGGCAGGGAGCCATGGCCAATGAAAATTCGATCGTGCTGGGCGCCCATACCGCCGCCCGCTGGATCGCCGAAAAGGGGTGGCCGGCAGATGAATTCGATTATCTGGTGTTCGGCAACACCATCGGCCAATTGCACCAGTTTTACAGC
>JASFFF010000138.1:0-8628 GCA_050124445.1 Desulfosarcina sp. | reverse complement strand
CACCTTCACCTGTCCCACCTGCTGGTGTTTCGATATACAAGACGAGATCCACGGCAAGTCGGGCCTGCGCATGAAAAATTGGGACAGCTGCATGTTCCCCATCTTCACCGTCCATACCACCGGGCACAACCCTCGCGATACCAAGACCCAGCGGGTCCGCCAGCGTTTCATGCACAAGCTCAAATATTTCGTGGATAAATATGAAGCCGGCATCATGTGTGTGGGCTGCGGCCGGTGTGTTCGCCAGTGTCCGGTCAATATCGACATCCGACGGGTGTGCGAACAGATGAACCGCTTCAAACCCGCAGACGCCTGCGCCGCGCAGGGCTGATGGACTTCGAGCGAGTGTTTTTGGACGGCGTTATTGGTCATCGCGGTATTTCAATACAGCTTCCTCCCGCTATCCTTGCCAAAAACGCTGTCTTAACCCCCATGGAGGAAGGAACACGTGGAAAATCCATATTTACCCTATCCCGTCCGCCTCGATGACATCACCGTCGAGGCTGAAGACAAAAGTTTGAAAACATTTACCTTCATCTTTCTCAACGATGGCGATGAAGAGAAATTCGCCTATCAAGCCGGTCAATTTGCCGAGCTGTCCATACCCGGCATTGGGGAGACGCCAATCGGCATCGCCTCCTCGCCGGTTGAAAAAGGATTTGTCAAATTTACGGTCAATCGGGCCGGCGTGGTCACCACCTACCTTCACAACATGCAGGTGGGCGACATCATGGGCCTGCGCGGCCCGCTGGGCAATTGGTTCCCCTGGGAGGAGATGGAAACTGGCAAGAATGTGCTCATTGTGGGCGGCGGATTCGCCTTCACCACCTTGCGTTCCTCCATCGTCTACATGCTGGATCCGGCCAACCGCTCCAAATTCGGCAGCATCGACGTGGTCTATGGCGCCCGATCGCCGGGTATGCTGCTTTATAAGGACGAACTGGTGGAATGGGAGAAACGGGACGATATCAACATGCATATCACCGTGGATGCCACCGACGACCCGGACTGGAAATACAATGTTGGGTTCGTGCCCCCGGTTACCGAACAAAAAGCACCCCAGGGCGGTGACGACGCCTATGCCATCGTCTGCGGGCCCCCCATTATGATCAAATTTACCCAACCGGTGCTGGAAAAGCTGGGCTACACCCATGACCGCATTATCATGAGCCTGGAAAACCGCATGAAATGCGGTTTCGGCATGTGTGGCCGCTGCGGCATCGGCAAAGAATTGGTGTGCAAGGACGGCCCCGTCTTCACCCTGGATCAGATCAACAAAACGCCCCGTGAATATTAAGCGGATCGACCATCGCCAAGTGATTCCAACGCCGTGTCCACCTGGGTATTTTTTAGGTTTTCGTATTGACATGCAAGGCTTAATCCGCTACTAAGCGTAGATTCTATTAGCGAACTTAAACGGCTGCGTGCCGGAAATACTAACAAATTTGTAAAGGAGGATTGTGTAACATGCCGACAGTCGAATTTGGTGGAAAAACGTTTACGGTAGATGAAGACGGTTTTATCGATGACTACTCTAACTGGTCAGAAGAGTGGGTGCAGTATGTCAAAAAAGAGGAAGGCATCGAAGAACTGAACGACGAGCACAAAAAGGTTGTCGAAGTGCTTCGCGAGTACTATGAGAAAAACGGAATTGCTCCCATGGTCCGCGTGCTCTCCAAGGTAACCGGCTTTAAACTGAAACACATTTACGAGCTGTTTCCATCCGGTCCCGGAAAGGGAGCCTGTAAGATGGCGGGTCTTCCGAAACCCACCGGTTGCGTCTAAGCACACCGTTTATTCGTATTGAAAAAGGCCCCGCGTCGAATAGGCGGGGCCTTTTCTGTTTAGCGCGGTAAACCCGCGTATCGTTAGGAACCCAAAATGCGCCTTTCCGTTAAGACTCGGTCGCAGACCGAAATGATCGATGTCACCCGCCTGGTTCAACAGCAGGTGACCGAAAGCGGGATGGAGGACGGTCTTTGCCTGGTTTTCGTCCCCCACACCACGGCGGCAGTCACCATCAATGAAAGTGCCGATCCGGCAGTTAGCCGGGACATATTGATGGTACTCAACCAAATCGTACCGTGGAAGGCGGCCTACCGTCACAGGGAAGGCAACTCGCCTGCCCATCTGAAAACGTCCATCATGGGCTCATCGGAAACCATTGCCGTGGAAGCAGGTCGCCTGGTATTGGGTACCTGGCAGGGCATCTTCTTTTGTGAATTTGACGGACCACGCTCGCGCAAGCTGGATGTTCGGCTGATTCGTTCATGAAGGATGATATTCGTATTGCAGCAGTGGTTTGCCGGTGCCCGGTGGGCGAGATTCAACACAATCTGGAACGGACCCGCTACTGGACGCACCAAGCCAAGAAAAAAGGCGCCGCACTGGTCTGTTTTCCCGAAATGAATCTTACCGGATACAGCAATCGGGACACCATCGTCAAAAAGGCCATCCGGGCCGACGGGCCCGAAATTGAGCACTTGGTTGGGTTGGCCGTCGATGAGCAGACGGCCCTGCTGGTCGGTTTCGCAGAAAAAGCCCAGGATGGCCAACGCTACGCCAGCCATATGGTCATCACCCCGCAGGCGGGTATCGGCGTTTACCGAAAACTCCACCTGGCCCCGCCCGAAATCGATCATTTCAGCCCCGGCGGCACCTTGCCGGTGTTTGACTGGTCGGGGATGCGATTCGGCATTCAGCTGTGCTACGATGCCCACTTTCCCGAAATTGCCACGCGCATGGCAGAAGCCGGTGCCGAGGTCATCTTCATCCCCCATGCATCTCCCCGCGGTCAGGCGGCGGCCAAACACCAGTCGTGGATGCGCCATCTGCCTGCCAGGGCCTTCGACAATGGCCTCTATGTGGTGGCCTGCAACCAGATTGGCGACAACGGCAACGGTCTGGCCTTTCCGGGCAATGCGGTGGTCTTCTCTCCATCCGGAGAAATCATCCAAAAGCGTCTCTCCAATAACGCGGGGGTATTAACGGCCGACCTGACCAATGCCGGCATCCAGCATGTTCGCAAGCACCGCATGCGCTACTTTTTTCCCCATCGGCGCCCCGCGATCTACGGCCAAGATCCAAGGCTGACCGTGTTGGATTGATCGATGCCGCTCATTGAACGAAGAATATGATGCTCTCAAGCGGGGTGCCGTCCTTGGAAAGCACTTCGACCATCCACTCCCCCGTCCACGTCGGAAGCAGCGTTTTCGAACTCCAGGTTCGCCAGCTCGTGTTGCGCACGGGCAAGACCACCGAGGCCTTCAAGTTGCCCTGATAATACCAGTTGTGGGTAATCTCGGTTTCCTCCTGGGCGCCCTCGACCCGGGTGAAGCAAAATACCCGCTGCGTACCTGCAGGTATCACCTCACCGGATCCTACCGGCGCCCGGTCAACGACGTCCTGGCAGACCACAGCTTCTACCACGCTGATTCCCTGGGCCACCGCCCCGCCAGTACCAACAAGCGATATCGCCATAAAAACCAAAAGGTTGACTATTCGTGGTCGCATCTGCTTCCTCCTGTTTGAGTCTATATACCCACTGGGGTTTGGTATCTGTTGCATGCGAATTTGGAAAATCATCACCATTTGGGGTTGTGGATGAAACCGCGGGATCGGGTCATGAATCATCTACTATCGGGGCGGCTGGCTGAAACCAACACCGGTTGGGGCGTTGCCGCTACCGGCCAGTATCCGACCGACGGTCCCGTTTTTCATTTCCAGCTGGATGTCAAACATCTTGATGGTATGGGCCAGCGGACGGCCAAAGATAAAATCCAGCATGCGCCCATCGAGCCCCCCTTGTTGCACGGCCAGCTGCCGGATATGGGCATCAAAGCGCATAATTTCTAAAATGGCGCGCTCTTGCTTGAGCTGGCCTCCCCGGGCACCCTGGCCAACCATCTCAGCTAACTTTACATAACTGCAACGCCGCTCGTGATCGTCAATCAATTCCCACAGCCCCTCAATTGAGGCCAGCAGATCCTGCCGCGTCAGGCGATCGACTGCATATACCTTTGCGATGCGTCGGGTATCGCGGCAATTCAATGCACGACACTCCAGGGGGCGGTGGTCATAGATGCCACACCCCCGCGTCTCATCGTCGTAAAACATGCATGTCCAACTGCCGCTTTGGCCCTTGATCTTGATAATTTCGGCGGACAGGGGTGCCAATACCCCCTTGACATTGTCCCTGGCCAATTCACCCTGTCGAAGGGTAAACAGGCAACGGGCCGGAATGCGGCCGCTATCCACCAGGTGCCGATCCTCGTGGTGAAGGCTGGGCCCACCCTTTTCACAGCAAACGCCGCAACGCCGGCATTGATTGGCATCGTTTCTGCGCATCTGTCTCGTCACCTGTTTGACTGTATCGTCAGGACCTTATCCCAATCGCACCTATTTTTGGTCCTGTCAAGCGGTTGCTCCTGGCCGCAGTACCCATGAAGAACGCCTATCCGGTTTTAAGGACCAGGGAACTAAAGAAACGCAGCATCCGCCGGATATCTTCAACAATCAGATACAGGCAGGGTACCAAAAGCAGTGTAATCAGGGTTGCGAACAAGATCCCAAAACCCAGCGACACCGCCATGGGAATCAGAAATCGGGCTTGCCGGGAAGTCTCGAAAATCATGGGGGTCAATCCCCCGAACGTCGTCAGCGTGGTCAACAGAATGGGCCGGAAACGATTGATGCCCGAGATTGAAATGGCCCTATGGCGATCCAGCCCCTGGGATTGCTGCCGGTTGGCGAAATCGATGAGCACCAACGAATCGTTGATCACCACCCCGGAAAGGGCCACCACGCCGAACATGCTCATCAGGCTAAGGCTGTATCCCATGATCAGGTGCCCGATG
The DNA here is from genome assembly GCA_050124445.1 of Desulfosarcina sp. Lineage (GTDB taxonomy): Bacteria > Desulfobacterota > Desulfobacteria > Desulfobacterales > Desulfosarcinaceae > Desulfosarcina. Next base: position 3,772 of record JASFFF010000138.1, on the reverse strand, counting down.
ACGGCCCCGACGATACCGAACGGAATTACCATCATTATAATGACGGGCTGGATGAAACTATTGAAGGGAATGGCCAACATGGCATAGATCACCAGCAATGCCACCATCAAACCACTTACCAAACTCTGCATGCTCTCCCGCCGGTCCGCCTGGCGACCCTCAAAACTGTAAGTCAGCCCGGGGTAACGCGATTTGAGTGCAGGCAGGGTCTCTGCGGAAAGGGCCCTGAGCACCTGGCCGGCCTGACTTCGCGGTCGTGCATCGGCGCTTACCGTGACCACGCGCCGGCCGTTGCGTCGATTAATGGTGGTATAGGCTCGCCCCTTCTGAACATTGACAGCCTCCATAAGCGGAATTTCCTTGCCGGCAGGCGTTCGCAGTATCATCTCCTCGAGCTGCTGTTCGGAGACACGCTCGCTCTTGGGCAGGCGTACCATGACCCGTACCTCATTGCGGCCCCGCTGCTGGCGCAGGGCTTCGGCACCGTAGTAGGCATGGCGCACCTGACGGGCCACGTCCTGGGACCGCAGGCCCAGGCTGCGCGCCTCAGGACGAATCTTGAAATCGATCTGCCGCTTGCCCGGCGAGTATCCGTCATCAATATCCGTCGCGTTGGGAAAATACCCCAGCGCCTCTGCAACCTCCGCACTGGCCCGAGCGAGGATATCCACATTGCGATGGCTCAACTCAACAGAAATGGACGCTCCGCGACCCGGTCCGCCGGCATCGGATTCGAACTTCAGTGATTCAAGGCCGGTGATGGATCCGACAGCCTCACGCCACAAGGCGGTCAAAGCGGCCGTAGAGATGGGTCGAATATCCGGCGGGGTTAGATAGACCCGGACACTGGTTTCGTTGCCATCGATTCTGGCAAAGATGCCCTCGACCAGTTTTTCCGCACCGTTTTCCGTGGTGACCTTTTTGGCGGCTGCGACCAGGCGACGCTGCACCGCCTCTGTACGCTGAGTGGCCGTACCGTATGGCAAAACGGCAGTAACGACGGCATAGTCCGATTCCACTTTGGGAAACAATTCAAAGCCCATGCGGCCGCTTCTGACAAAGCTGATGGTGACCAGCAGCACCGCCACCGCCAGACTAAAGAATAAGTAGCGGTTGGTTAGCGCCAGATCCAAAAAGGGGCCGTAGCGGGTACGTACCATGCGGGCAAACCAATCACTGAAGCGCCCCTGAATCCGGAACAGCCAACCGAAAAAGCCGGTGGTTGGTGCACTACGGCGTTGGTGTCCGATATGTGCCGGCAATATGAACAGGCTTTCAATCAGCGAGACGGCAAAGACGGCAATTACCACCACCGGTATTTGTTTGAATACCTTGCCCATGAACCCAGACACAAAAAGCAGGGGCGCAAACGCCACCAGATTGGTCAGGACACTGAAGGTGACCGGGGTGGCGATCTCACGCGTGCCATCGACGGCTGCCTTGAACCACGACTTTCCCCGTTGGCGATGGTGGTACATGTTTTCACCAGCCACGATGGCATCGTCGACCACAATGCCAAGGGTAATGATGAAGGCAAACATGGAAATAATGTTGATGCTCACACCGGCCATGGGAATGAAAAAAAGGGAGCCGAGGATGGAAATGGGAATGCCCAGGCTGACCCAGAAGGCCAGGCGCGGTTCGAGAAAAATAGCCAGCAGAACGAAGACCAGCAACAAGCCCAGATAACCGTTTCTGAGCATGAGGTCCATGCGCTGCCGATAGATTTCCGACCGATCGTTGCGGGCGTCCAGAAACAGCCCCGGCGGCAGATCTGCATTGATCTCCGCCATTTTCTGACGCGCTGCTTCGGACACGGCAATGGGGGTCTGGTCGCCCACGCGGTATACATCGATGAGAATGGCCGGCAGGCCGTTGTAGGTGGCGGCGCTGTCCGTATCTTCAAATCCGTCGGTGATGCGGGCGATATCGGACAACCTGACTTCGGTTCCCTCGTTGCTGGTAATGATGGGAATTCGCCCGAATTCGTAGCCGTAGTCGCGGCGCTCTTTTACACGCACAAGCACATCCCCGCCGTCGGTCTTGATGGCGCCGCCGGGCAGTTCCACCGCCGCCCGGCGAATGGTCTGTGCAATCTGCTCCAGGGTCAGTCCATAGGCCCGCAGCTGGGATTGGGGAACGGAAATGTCGATCTCGTAATCGCGCACACCGGAAAAGTCGACCTGGGTGATGTGGGGCGATTGCAGCAAGCGGTCCCTGACCTGCTCTGCCGTCTCGCGCAATATCTTTTCGGACTGGGCGCCATAAAGCGCCATGGAAATCACATAGCGCTTGCGCTGGGCAATGGTCACCTGCGGTTCTTCGGCCTCGTCGGGAAAAGAGGTAATCCGGTCCACCTCGGCCTGGATATCCTGGGCCAGACGCTGAATGTCCTTACCCTCGATCATCTCGACAGTGACCGATCCGGCACCCTCATTGGCCGCTGCCGTGATCTCCTTGATGCCGTCCAGCCCCTGAACCGCCTCCTCGACCGCCAGAATCACCCCCCGCTCCACCTCCTCCGGGCTGGCGCCCGGATAGGGGACCCGGATCGTCACGTAATCCAGTTCAAAATCGGGGAAAACCTCTTTTTTGACCTGCCCGGCATAAATAAGCCCACCCACCAGAAGAACAAGCATGAGCAGATTGGCGGCAACGCTGTGCCCGGCCATCCAGGCAATGGGCCCCCTGGATACCGACTCAATCTCGTGGGAGTGTTGTGGCCCGGGACTAACCATGCTGGCGACCGGCTTTCGATTGGGCGGCGGCATCATCGCCTGACGGTTTATTTTCAACCACCTCCACCGGCATCCCGTCTACCGGGACGGGCAGCTCGGAGATGATCAACCGGTCGCCCGGATTGATGTGGTTTCCGATAAGGACGTGACGATCGTCGCGCCAAACGGTAACAACGGGTTTGATCTGCAAGGTGCCGTCGGCAGCAGCCAGCCAGATGGTGCTGTTGTCGCGCAAAGCGCTTCGCGGGATACGGTATACGTCATCCAATCGCTCGCCTTTGATGGAGACACGGACGTACTCGCCGATGAGCAGCGGCGCATCTGCTTGTCGATTGTCGAGGGCCAGCGGATCGTCGACCGAAACCAGAATGCGTGCCATGCGGCCCTGGGGTTCGAGATCGCCCAGCAGGCGGATGACACGGCCGGTGCGCTCGTGACCGCGAAAATGCACTGTTGCCGGTGCCCCGGTTTCGGATAGATTGGAAGGGATGCGGATCCATCGCAGGCGACCCACCGGCAAGGAGACGCGAATCCAGTATTCGTCTGTGCCCACGAGGTCGGCCAATGCATCCTGGGTGGACACCTGGGATCCGATCTCCACATGGGTAGATCGAACCATGGCATTGAAAGGGGCAACAATGTCGGTGCGTGATAGGCTGAGTTTGGCCTGCTCAAGCTCGGCCTCTGCGGCCGCCAGGTCCGATTTGGCTTTGGCCAGGTGGGGCTTTCTCAGCGCCAACTCCACATCATCCGTATCGGCCGATTGGCCCTTGTTCAGCAAGGACCACTCCCGCTTGGCGACCTCTTGAAAGCCCATCTCCACCTTTAATTCATATTGTGCATTGACCAGTTGACTCTCTTTACGGGCCAGGGCCAGCTGATAATCTTGTGGATCCAATTTTACCAGGCGCTGCCCGCGCCGAACGATTCCTCCAGCCACGAACTCAGGGTGGGTACTGGCAATCTGCCCTGAAACCCTCGATTTCAAGGTCATTTCCCGCGCAGGCACTACTGTACCCATGGCACTGATCGTT